>JBDZUW010000143.1:0-4275 GCA_040255375.1 Luteimonas sp.
GCCGCGGCGCGCGCCGCCCAATCGACACGGCGCCGGCGCGCGCGCCCTTGCGGCGCCGCCGCCTTCTTCGCCGCGGCGCGCTTCGCCGGTGTTGCGGCCCGCTTCGCCGGACGCGTGACGCGCTTCGCGACGGTGCGCTTGCCGTCGAGCAGGTCGTCGGCCTCCAGGTCGCCCGCGTACGCGTCGTCGCGCTTGAACAGCAGCCACTGCGGCTTGCCGCTGCGGACCTGCGCGGTGCGCACCAGCTTCCAGCCGCCATGCAGCTTCCCGCCGTGCAGCACGAAATCGATCTTGCCGGCGGCCAGCGCCTCCAGCGGATCGCCTTCGACGCTCCACACGCCGCGATCGAAGATGTCGACGTGGCCGGCGCCGTAATGGCCCTCGGGGATGTCGCCTTCGAATTCGGCATAGCCCAGCGGGTGGTCCTCGACCTCGACGGCCAGGCGCCGCTCGCCGACGCGGAACGACGGCCCCTTGGGCACCGCCCAGCTCTTGAGCGTGCCGTCCATCTCGAGGCGGAAGTCGTAGTGCCGCGCGCGGGCGTGGTGGAGCTGCACGACGAAGATCGGGCGGCGCCCGCGCTTGCCGGGGGTGGCGTCGTCGCCGGGTTCCGGGGTCTCGCCGAAGCGGCGCTTGCGGGCGTACTCGCGCAGGCTCACCGCGCCGGCCTCAGGCGCGCTTTCGGGCCGCCCTGGACGGCGCCTTCTTCGCGGCCTTCGCGGCCTTCTTCGCCGGCGCCTTGCGCGCCGCTTTCGCGGCCTTCGCCGGGGCCTTCTTCGCCGCCGACTTCTTCGCCGGCGTGCGCTTGTTGCGGTCGATGCTCTTCTGCAGCAGCGACATGAAGTCGACCACGTTGGTGGCGCTGCCCTCCTCGACCTCCGGCTCCTCGGGCGCCCGCTTCACCACGCCGTGCGCCTTCATGCGCTCGTCGATCACCTTGTGCAGGCGCTCGCGGAACTCGTCCTTGTAGTCCTGGGGATCGAACTCCCCGGACATGGTCTCGATCAGCTGCTCGGAGAACGCCAGCTCCTTCGGCGTGATTCGGTAGTCGCCCTTCGCGCCTTCCGGGATCGCGTATTCGTCGAAGTCCACCAGTTCCTGCGGATAGCGCATCATCAGCAGCAACAGCGCGTTGCCGTAGGGCATGACCGCGCACAGGTGCTCGCGGGTGCGGATCACCACGCGCGCGATGCCGATGCGGCCGGTCTTCTGCAGCGCCTCGCGCAGCAGCACGTAGCCCTTCTCGGCCTTCTTCGCCGGCACCAGCACGTAGGGCTTCTCGAAATAGCGCGGATCGATCGAGCCGGCCTCGACGAAGGCCTCCACGTCGATCGCGTCATGGCTCTCGGGCGCGGCGGAGGCGATGTCCTCCTGCTCGAGCACGACGTAGCTGCCCTTGTCGTATTCGTAGGCCTTGACGATGTCCTTCCACGGCACTTCCTCGCCGGTCTCCGCGTTGACCCGCTCGTAGCGGATCGGCGAGTTGTCCCGCGAATCGAGCATGCGGAAGGAGATGTCGGTCTTGCGCTCCCCGGTCATCAGCGCGACCGGGATGTTGAGCAGGCCGAAGGACAGCGAACCGGACCAGACCGGACGGGCCATCGGCGCCCCCGGTCAGTCGACGACGGGCGCGTTGTCGCGCAGGCAGTCGGCCTGCTGCAGCGAGGCGACCTGCCAGGCCGCGTGCGCGTCGCCGCGCACCTGCGCCCACGACAGCGGCGACCCGCCGCGGACGCGGCGCCAGTCGCCGGCGACACGCGGCTCCACTTCGCTCCAGGGCCGGCCCGGGTACAGCTCGTTGGCCTCCTCGCCGGCGGCGCGGGCGCGCACGCGCCCCTCGTCGCGATCGAGGCCGCGCGCATGGCGCAGGTGCAGGATCATGATGTCGCTCCGGGATGGCTTCATGCCCGCCATTACCGCAACCGCCGTGTTGGCCCGGCGTGAAAGCCGGCCCGCGCGCGACGTCAGCGCGGCGCGACGTAGCCGCCGGGCACCCCGCGCGGCGAATACACGACCTGCCAGAGCTGGATCCGCCGCGCCCTGAACGCGGCCATGGACGCGGCCAGGTAGAACCGCCACATCCGGCGGAAGCGCTCGTCGTAGCGCGCCGGCAGGCGCTCCCACGCCGCTTCGATGTTCGCCCGCCAGGCCTGCAGCGTGCGATCGTAGTCGGGGCCGAAGTTGTGCCAGTCCTCCATCACGAACAGGCCCTCGCTGGCCTCGGCGACCTGGCGCGCCGAAGGCAGCATCGAGTTCGGGAAGATGTAGCGCGCGATCCACGGATCGGTGTGGCGCACGGACACGTTGCTGCCGATGCAGTGCAGCAGGAACAGGCCGCCCCCGCTGGCCTCGCCGCCGCGCAGGCAGCGCCGCGCGACCTCGAAATACGTGCGGTAGTTCTTCGCGCCGACGTGCTCGAACATGCCGATCGAGAAGATGCGGTCGAAGCGGCTGTCGTCCGATGCACCGTCCAGCGCGTGGTAGTCCTGCAGCCGGATCTCGACCGGCAGCCCGGCACACAGGCGGCGCGCGTAGTCGGCCTGCTCGTGCGAGATGGTCACGCCCACGCCGGAGGCGCCGTAGCGTTCGGCCGCGAACTTCAGCGCCTCGCCCCAGCCGCAGCCGATGTCGAGCACGCGCATGCCCGGGCGCAGGCCGAGCTTGCGGCACACCAGGTCGAGCTTCGCCGCCTGCGCGTCGTCGAGCGTGGCCGCCTCGCGCCAGTAGCCGCAGCTGTAGACCAGGCGCTTGCCGAGCATCGCCTCGAACAGGTCGTTGCCAAGGTCGTAGTGCCGCTCGCCCACCGCGAACGCGCGGCGCCCCGACTGCAGGTTGAGCAGCCAGGCGCGCAGGTCGTCGAGCCAGCCGTGCAGGCCGTGGACGCGATCGTCGATGCCGTGCGCCATCAAGCGGTACAGCATCCCGTCGAGCGAGCGCACCGTCCACCAGCCGTCCATGTACGACTCGCCCAGGCCCAGCGAGCCTTCGCGCAGCACGCGGCCGTAGAAGCGGGAATCGAGCACCTGCGGGTCGCAGTCGCCCGGACCGCCAGGCTGGAGCCCGGCGGCTTCCATCAGCGCGACCACGCGTCCCCGCAGCGGGTGCAATCAGCCTCCCTCGAACAGCGTCCGGTAGGCGGGCGCGATCACCGGCAGCAGCACCGCGGCCGGCACCTCGACGGACTGTACTCCCTCCGAATACGGTCCGACCTGGTAGGGCGGGAACACGAACCGCAGCCCAGCCAGCCTGCCGCCGGACCCGGCGATCGGCTCGAACTGGTCGAAATTCGAGGCCTGCGGCACGGTGCCCTCGTCGATCATGCGGGTGCCGTTGCGCAGCATTTCGGCGCGGTCCCCCGGTGCCGGGGCGTCCTCGTCGAGGCGCTCGGACAGGCGCGTGGCGAGCGCCTCGCGCACGTACGCGGCGATCGGGGCCCAGCCGGCCGGATCCTGCACCAGCCGCGCGGCGGTGAGCGCCTCGCCGCGCCGCGGCAGCCAGACGAAGCGCGCGACCAGCGGGTTGCCGTGCGCGCCTCCGGTATAGCTGCTGCCGTCGGCGGCGACGGCGACGACGTCGGGGGTCTCCAGCAGCATGCCGTAGGCCAGCGACAGGTCGTAGGGGCCGGCCGGGGGGGCGGCCCCGAGCCCCGACACGGCCTGCCGCAGCTCGGCGCGGGCGGCGTCCGCATAGGCCTTCAGCGATTTCGCCAGGCCGGGGTAGGCCCGCGCCTCGGGGGGATAGCTGATGCCGACGATGTAGCGCGGGTCGCGCTCCATCACGTCCTCGAGCACGACGGGGGCTTCGGCAGCAGGCGCCGCGCCGGCCGCGGGACCGGCCGCCGCGCGATCGGGCTTCCCCTCCTGCCGGCATCCCGCCATCCCCGCCAACAGGCACCCCACCAACACCAGCACGCCGGCCATCCGGGACATCTCGCGGGCTCCTTCCCCTGCCATTCCGCGGCCACGGTAGCGCCCGCCGCGTGATGCCTGAATGCAGGCACCAGAACGGAAAAAGCCCGGCCGAAGCCGGGCTTTTCCCTGGATCCCCGGCCACGGATGGCCGGAGCTCTATCGGCAGCGACGCTGCTTACAGAGCCTGGACCTCATCGGCCTGCAGGCCCTTCTGGCCCTGGACGACCTTGAAGGAGACCTTCTGGCCTTCCTGCAGCGACTTGAAGCCGGTGCCCTGGATCGAGCGGAAATGCACGAACAGGTCCGCGCCGCTCTCCGGGGTGATGAAGCCGAAGCCCTTGGCGTCGTTGAACCACTTGACGGT
>JBDZUW010000023.1:0-23092 GCA_040255375.1 Luteimonas sp.
GCGTGCGGGGACTTTCGGGGGCGTCGGCGGCATGGATGCCGCCGAAGAGCCTACATGGACGTACTTGCGGCGTCCCCCGAAAGTCTCCGCACGCTTCCGTCGCCCAGTCCCGAAGGAGAAGCCGCGGCACGAAAAAAAGCCGGCGCGGGGCCGGCTTTTCGTTGCGGCGAGGCGCGCGGGGCGCGTCAGCGCTTTGCGGCGGCGATGTAGTCGCGCGGGGCGTAGCCGGTGTAGATCTGTCGCGGACGGCCGATCTTCGCCTCCGGGTCTTCCTGCTGCTCCAGCCAGTGCGCCACCCAGCCGGCGGTGCGCGCGATCGCGAACATCACCGTGAACATCTCGGTCGGGATGCCCAGCGCCTTGTAGATGATGCCGGAGTAGAAGTCGACGTTCGGGTAGAGCTTGCGCTGCACGAAGTAATCGTCCTTCAGCGCCGCCTCCTCGAGCTTCATCGCCACGTCGAGCAGCGGATCGTTGACGCCGAGCTCGGCCAGCACCTCGTGGCACATCTCGCGGATGATCTTCGCGCGCGGGTCGAAGTTCTTGTAGACGCGGTGGCCGAAGCCCATCAGGCGGAAGCCCGACTCCTTGTCCTTGGCCTTGTCGACCGCGGACTGCACGTTCTTCGCATCGCCGATCTCGGCGAGCATCTTCAGCACCGCCTCGTTCGCGCCGCCGTGCGCCGGGCCCCACAGCGCGGCCACGCCGGCCGCCACGCAGGCGTACGGGTTGGCGCCGGTGGAACCGACCAGGCGCACCGTCGAGGTCGAGGCGTTCTGCTCGTGGTCGGCGTGCAGGATGAAGAGCAGGTCGAGCGCGCGCGCGGCGACCGGCTTCAGCACCAGCGGCTCGCTCGGCACCTCGAACATCATGTGCAGGAAGCGGTCGACGTACTCGAGGTTGTTGCGCGGATAGCGCAGCGGCCAGCCGATCGAATGGCGATAGCACGCGGCGGCGATCGTCGGCACCTTCGCGATCAGGCGGATCGCGGCGAGGCGGCGCTGCTCCGGATCCTCGAGGTCGAGGGTGTTGTGGTAGAAGCTCGCCATCGAGCCGAGCATGCCGACCAGCATCGCCATCGGGTGCGCGTCGTGGCGGAAACCGCCGAGGAAGCTCTTGAAGGCCTCGTGCATCATCGTGTGATGCGTGATCTCGTCGGCGTACGCCGAGAATTCCGCCGCCTTCGGCAGCTCGCCGTTCATCAGCAGGTACGCGACCTCGAGGAAGCTCGACTGCTTGGCCAGCTGCTCGATCGGGTAGCCGCGATACAGGAGCACGCCCGCGTCGCCGTCGATGTAGGTGATCGCGGACTTGCAGGCGGCGGTGGCGGTGAAGCCGGGATCGTAGGTGAAGCAGCCGGTTTCCTTCGGCAGCTTCGCGATGTCGATGCAGGGATTGCCGAGCGTGGGCGCCTGCACCGGCAGGACGACGGACTTGTCGGCGGCGGCCAGGGTCACCTGGTCGAGGGAAGGCTTGACGGACACGGTTGTCGCTCCTCGATGCGACGCGCCGGTCTTCGCTCGCCGACGCGCAAGGGGGTCATCGGAAAGCGGCCATTATCGCAGAAAACGCAAACGGCCGCCCTCGGGCGGCCGTCGCTGGCGCGTGCCCTCGCGGGCCGCGCGGCGCTTACTTGGCGTAGCGCTTCTTGAACTTGTCGATGCGGCCGCTGGTGTCCATCACCTTGTTCTGGCCGGTGTAGAACGGGTGCGTCGCCGACGAGATCTCGATCTTGATCAGCGGGTACTCGTTGCCGTCCTCCCACTTGATGGTCTCCTTCGAGGCCATGGTCGAGCGGGTGAGGAACTTGAAGTCCGAGGTGACGTCCTGGAAGACGACTTCACGGTACTGGGGATGGATGTCGGCCTTCATGGCGGCACCGGAGGTTCTGCGGAGTAAGCTGCGTATTTTAGCCACCCTGCCCGGTCCGGCGCAAGCCGCCCGGCGCCCCGTTCAGGCGGCCCCCAGCGCGCCCCGGACCAGGGCCTCGAAGCGGGCCTGGTCGTAGGCCATCAGGATCGCGGCGTTGTCCGGGGCGCCCGGCACGCGCCGGTCCCAGTCCACCACGGTCGCGCCGCGGCACAGGCCGTGGGCCAGCTCGATGGACAGGGGCCGCTCGGCCAGCGCCGTCGCGCCGTCCGGCGCCAGGGCGAGCGCCATCGCCAGGGCATCGGCGCAGTGCCAGCGGTCGCCGCGGCGGTCCTGGGACCACTCGCGCGTATGGCGCGAGATCGCCTCGTAGAACGCGGCCCGCGGCGTGCCGGCCGAACGCATCCATTCCGCGGCCTGCGCCTGGTCCAGCCCATGCCGGAGGACGGCTTCCCAGTCGGCCAGTTCGACGCGCGGGAAGGCGCGGAACACGATGTCCGCCGCCTCGGGGTCGAACCAGGCGTTGAACTCGGCCGACGGGGTGACGTTGCCGTGTCCGGTGACGGCGCCGCCCATCACCACGCAGCGCGCGATGCGCTCCGGCAGCGTGGGGTCGAGCTTCAGCGCCAGCGCGATGTTGGTGAGCGGACCGAGCGCGACCAGCAGCAACCGGCCGGCATGCGCGTGCGACAGGCGCAGGATCGCGAGCGCCGCGTGCTCCGCCTCGGCGCTGCGCGCGGCGGGCGCGTAGCCGATGTCGCCGAGGCCGTCGCGGCCGTGCACGTGCGACGCGTCTTCGGCGGCGTGCAGCAGCGGCTCGGCGCAGCCCGGAAACACGGGGGTGTCGTCGCGCCCGGCGACCTCGCACAGCTTCAGCGCGTTGGCCACGGTGTGCGCGAGGCCGACGTTGCCGGCGGCGATGGTCAGCCCGACGACGTCGTGGCGTTCGTCGGCGAAGGCCATGAGCAGGGCGAGCGCGTCGTCGACGCCCGGGTCCGTGTCGATCAGCAGCGGGATGCGTTCCATCGCGGAAGTCTAGCCGTTGCGCTCAGGCGGCGGCGTAGCGGGCGGCGCCGCCGACCCAGCGCGCGACGATGCGGTCGGCGGTGGCGGGATCGTCGGCGAGCAGCCGGTCGCCCAGCGCATGCACCTGCGGCAGCAGGTCGGCGTCGCGCGCCAGGTCGGCGAGCCGGAACGCGGCCAGCCCGGTCTGCCGCGTGCCGAGCAACTCGCCGGGACCGCGCAGCGCCAGGTCCTTCTCCGCGATCTCGAAGCCGTCGCTGGTGGCGCGCATGGTTTCCAGGCGCTGCCGCGCGAGCGCCGACAGCGGCGCGCGGTACAGCAGCACGCAGCTCGAAGCTGCGCTGCCGCGGCCCACGCGGCCGCGCAGCTGGTGCAGCTGGGCCAGGCCCAGGCGCTCGGCATTCTCGATGATCATCAGCGAGGCGTTCGGCACGTCCACGCCGACCTCGATCACCGTCGTCGCGACCAGCAGCTGGACCTCGCCGCCCTTGAACGCGCGCATCGTCGCCTGCTTCTCGCGCGCGGCCATGCGCCCGTGCACCAGGCCGACGCGCAGGCCCGGCAGCGCCTTCGACAGCGCTTCGTGCGTGGACTGCGCGGCCTGCGCCTCGAGCTCGTCCGACTCCTCGATCAGCGTGCAGACCCAGTAGGCCTGCCGCCCTTCCGCGCAGGCGGCGCGGATGCGCTCGACGAGGTCGGGCCGGCGGTCGGCGGCGAGCGCCACCGTCTGCACCGGCGTGCGGCCCGGCGGCAGTTCGTCGATCGCGGACACGTCGAGGTCGGCGTACGCCGCCATCGCCAGCGTGCGCGGAATGGGCGTGGCCGTCATCACCAGCTGGTGCGGCACGCCCTCGCCCGACGCGCCCTTGTCGCGCAGCGCGAGGCGCTGGTGCACGCCGAAGCGGTGCTGCTCGTCGACGATGGCGAGCGCGAGGTCGTGGAAGGCGACGCCTTCCTGCATCAGCGCGTGCGTGCCGACCACCAGCTGCGCGCGGCCGTCGGCGATCTCCGCCAGCACCGTCGCGCGCGCCTTGCCGGCGACCTTTCCCGCGAGCCAGGCGACGCGCACGCCGAGCGGCTCGAGCCAGCCGCGCAGGTTGGCGAAGTGCTGCTCGGCGAGCAGTTCCGTCGGCGCCATCAGCGCGGCCTGGCGCCCGCGGCCGATCGCGACCAGCGCCGCGAGCGCGGCGACCACCGTCTTGCCGCTGCCGACGTCGCCCTGCACGAGCCGCAGCATCGGGCGCGGTTGCGCGAGGTCGGCGCGCACCTGCTCGAACACGCGCGCCTGCGCGCCGGTCAGCGCGAACGGCAGCGATCCGCGCAGCCGCTCGGCGAGCGGCGCCGGCCCGTCGAGCGCCGGCGCGGCGTGGCGCTGCAAGGCGATGCGCTGGCGGCGCAGGCTCAGGTGGTGCGCGAGCATTTCCTCGAACGCCAGGCGCCGCTGCGCGGGCGAGCGCCCCTCGAGGAGCGCGGCGACGTCGGCGTCGCGCGCCGGCCGGTGCACGGCGAGCAACGCGGTGCGCAGCGAGGGCATCGCGAGCCCGTCGAGCGCATCGGCCGGCAGCAGCTCGAGGTCCGCCTCCGCGGGCAGCCGGTCCAGCGCCAGCCCGACGAGTCGCCGCACCGTCGCCGGCCCGATGCCTTCGATCGCGGGATAGACCGGCGACAGCTGCTCGTCGAGCGCATCGTCCGCCCCGCCGCCCTCGCCTTCGGCCTGCGCGAACAGCCGGTAGCTCGGATGCACCATCTCCAGCCCGTGCTGGCCGGGCCGCACGCCGCCATAGACGCGGATGCGCGCGCCGGGCACGAACTGCGCGGCCTGGGCGCCGCGGAAGTGGAAGAAGCGCAGCACCAGCGTCGCGCGCGAGTCGTCGACGATCGCGACGCGCAGCGACGGCCGATAGCGGAAACCGCGCTCGACCGCCGCGACGGTGCCTTCGACCTGCGCGGAAACGCCCGGCTGCAGCGCGCGGATCGGGGTGAGCCGGGTGCGATCCTCGTACTGGCGCGGCAGCAGCAGCCAGAGGTCCTGCAGTTCGAGCAGGCCGCGCGCCGCGAGCTTTTCCGCCATGCGCGGGCCCACGCCCGGCAGCGAGGCGATGCGGGCCGCGCCCGCGGCGGCGAGGGAAGGCGCAGCCCGCTGTCGGCCGGCGCGCGCCACCGCCCGGCTCAGCGCAGGACCATCAGCGCAGGACCATCACCGCGTCGACTTCGAACGCGGCGCCGCGGGGCAGCGCGGACACTCCGATCGTGGAGCGCGCCGGGTACGGCTGCGAGAAGTATTCCGCCATCACCGCGTTGACCTGCGCGAACTGCGCCAGGTCGGTCAGGTACAGGCCGACGCGCACGATGTCGTCGAAGCTGCCGCCTGCCGCCTCGCACACCGCCTTCAGGTTGTCGAAGGCCCGGCGCGCCTGGGCCGCGATGTCGCCGTCGACGAGGTTGCCGGTGGCCGGGTCGATCGGGACCTGGCCGGAGAAATAGACGGTGTCGCCCGCACGGGTGGCCTGGGAATACGGGCCGATGGCGGCGGGGGCGTGGTCGCTGTGGATGGCTTGTCTGGGCATGCGCGGATCTTAAGGCGTTCCTACAGGCGTTGCACGCCGTGGACCACGGCCAGCCGGCGCACGCGGCGGATGACCTCGGCGATGTGCTTGCGGTCGCGCACCTCGATCGCGAAGCGGATCGAGGCGATGTTGCTGTCGCGCTCCAGGTATTCCACTCCGTCGATGTTGGAATCGGCCTGGGCGATCGCCGCCGCGACCTGCGCCAGCACGCCCGGCCGGTTCTCGACCTCGACCGAGAGCGCGCTGTGGAAGTCGCCGGACACGTTCCGGTCCCAGCCGATCGCCACCCAGCGCTCGGGCGACTTGCGGTAGTCCGCGACGTTGGGGCAATCGAGGCGATGCACCACGATGCCCTTGCCGGTGGTGTGGTAGCCCATGATCTCGTCGCCCGGGATCGGCAGGCAGCAGTTGGCGAAGGTGATCACGCCGCGCTCGTGGCCGGTGATCAGGATCCGGTCGCCGGGCACGTGCGCGCCTGCCGCTTCCTCCGCTGGCCGTTGCGCGGCTTCGCCGCCGCCCTCGCCCGCCGCGGGCGGCCGCGCCGCGAGCGCCCGCGCCACCTGCGCCGGCATGCGGTTGCCCAGTGCGATCTCCGCCAGCAGCGCCTCGAGCCGCGGATAGCGGTTGTCGGTCAGGTAGGCGTCCAGGCGCGACGCGGGGAGGCGGTCGAGCGAGGTTTCCAGGCGTTCCAGCGCGCGGTCGAGCATGCGGTGGCCGAGCTGCACCGCATCCTCGTGCTCGAGGTGCTTGAGCTGGTGCCGGATCGCGGTGCGCGCCTTGCCGGTCGCGACGAATTCGAGCCACTGCGGCTGCGGCGCGGCGGATTTCGCGGTGATGACTTCCACCTTCTGCCCGCTCGCCAGCCGGGTGCGCAGCGGCACCAGCTTCTTGTCCACCCGCGCGGCCACCGCATGGTTGCCGACGTCGGTGTGCACCGCGTACGCGAAATCGAGCGCCGTGGA
Source organism: Luteimonas sp. (assembly GCA_040255375.1). Classification (GTDB taxonomy): domain Bacteria; phylum Pseudomonadota; class Gammaproteobacteria; order Xanthomonadales; family Xanthomonadaceae; genus Cognatiluteimonas. The sequence goes on from JBDZUW010000023.1 coordinate 6,422, forward strand.
ATTGCGCGGCAAGGCGAGGATGTCGCCCTTGGGCGTGAACAGGTAGACCTCGTCCGGGAACAGGTCGACCTTCACGTTCTCCAGGAATTCCAGCGAGGACCGGGTGCCCTCCTGCGCCTCGAGCAGGCCCGCGATCCAGGAATGCGCGCGGCTGTGCGCGCTGTTGCCGCTGCCGCCGTGCTTGTACATCCAGTGCGCGGCGATGCCGCGCTCGGCGATCAGGTCCATCTCGCGGGTGCGGATCTGCACCTCGATCGGCGAGCCGTAGGGCCCGAACAGCACGGTGTGCAGCGACTGGTAGCCATTCGCCTTCGGGATCGCGATGAAGTCGCGGAAACGCCCGTCCAGCGGCTTGTACACCGAATGCACCACGCCGAGCGCGTGGTAGCACAGCGGCACCGAGTCGACGACGATGCGGAAGCCGAACACGTCCATCACCTGGTCGAAGCTCTTGCCCTCGGCGCGCATCTTCGAATAGATGCTCCAGGGCGATTTCACCCGGCCGACGAGGCGGTATTCGAGCCCCTCGAGCGTGAGCCGCTGCGCGAGCTGCGCCTCGATGCGGGCCAGCGCCTCGCGGCGCACCAAAGGCTGGGTGCGGATGCGCTTCTCGAGCACCGCGTGGCGCCAGGGATGCAGCGCGCGGAAGCCGAGGTCCTGCAGCTCCGCCTTGACCAGGTTCATGCCCAGGCGCTGCGCGATCGGCGCGTAGATCTCCAGCGTCTCGCGCGCGATGCGCTGGCGCGCTTCCGGCGACTGCGCGCCGAGCGTGCGCATGTTGTGCAGGCGGTCGGCGAGCTTGATCATGATCACGCGCAGGTCGCGCGCCATCGCCAGCAGCATCTTGCGGAAGCTCTCGGCCGCCGCTTCCTGGCGGTCGGCGAAGCGCAGCTTGTCGAGCTTGGTGACGCCGTCGACCAGCTCGGCCACGGTCTCGCCGAACTCGCCGGCGATGCTCTCGCGCGACAGCGGGGTGTCCTCGAGCGTGTCGTGCAGGATCGCCGCGACCAGGGTCTCGACGTCCACGTGCTGCTCGGCCAGCGCGGCCGCGACCGCGACCGGATGGGTGATGTAGGGCTCGCCCGAGCGCCGGCTCTGGCCCGCGTGGGCGGCGGCGCCGATGGCCCAGGCGCGGCGCAGGATCGCGCGCTCGTCCTCGGGCAGGTAGGCCGCGGCCTGCTCCAGCGCGCGCACGTAGTCCGGCACCGCGTCGGACGCGGGGGCGGGCGTGGCGGTACGGGCAGGGTCTGCCGGCGGGCTCATGGGCTCCAGCCTACGGCGGGCGAACGGATTAGGGAATGAGGCGGGGTAGCCGGTCGCCGGCAGCCGGGAGCCGGAATGCGAACGGCCCCGTTTCCGGGGCCGTTCGATGCTGCTGCCTTTCCGGCTACCGGCTGCCGGTTGCCGGTTGCCGGCTCCCGGCCAATCAGTCGTCGTTGCGCGACATGTCGTCGTCGGCCACGACCTCGGCGGCGGCCCACTCCAGCGCCTCGCGCTCCTTGCGCTCGCGCTCGGCCTTCTCGACGGCGTCGATGTAGTCGGTGTCAATCTGGCGGGCGGCGATCTCGCGCAGCGCCAGGACGGTCGGCTTGTCGTTGGCTTCGGCGTTGTCCAGCCGCGGCTCGACGCCGTTGGCCAGCTGGCGCGCGCGCTTGGCGGCCATCATGACGAGCTCGAAGCGGTTGTCGACCACCTGCAGGCAGTCTTCGACGGTGATGCGGGCCATGGGACTCCCGGCGGCGCTGGGCCGTCCGTATCGGTGCGAGGGGACCGGAGATTCTACGGAAAGGCCAGGGCAACCGCAAGCATCGCCAGCAAAATCAAGCGCTTGCGCTTCCTTCCTGGCCCAGCAGCGTCCGGATCAGGGCGGCGTGGCGGGTCTCCTGCTCCGGCCGGCGCAGGCGGCTGGCGCGGAACACGGCGCACATCTCGTCCACGGCGGTCGCGAAATCCTCGTTCACGATCACGTAGTCGAACTCGGCGTAGTGCGACATCTCCTCGCGCGCGGCAGCCAGGCGGCGGGCGATGACCTCGTCGCTGTCCTGGCCGCGGGCGCGCATGCGCTGCTGCAGCGCCTCGCGCGAGGGCGGCAGGATGAACACGCTGACCGCGCCCGGGATCTGCGCCCGCACCTGGCGCGCGCCCTGCCAGTCGATCTCCAGCAGCACGTCGCGGCCGGACGCGAGCTGCGGCTCGACCGACTGCCGCGCGGTGCCCTTCCAGTCGCCGTGCACGCGCGCATGCTCGAAGAAGTCGCCCGCCGCGACCATGCGCTCGAACTCTTCGGCGCTGACGAAGTTGTAGTGCTCGGCGTGGCGCTCGCCGGGACGCGGCGCGCGCGAGGTAAACGAGATCGACAGGCGGATGTTCGGGTCGCGCGCCAGGCACGCGTTGACGATGCTGGATTTACCGGCGCCCGAGGGCGCGGCCACGATGAAGAGGGTTCCGCGCATCGTCGTCATTCGATGTTCTGCGCCTGTTCGCGCAGCTGGTCGATCAGCACCTTGAGCTCGACCGATGCCGCCGAAGTGCGCGCATCCACCGACTTGGAGCCGAGGGTGTTCGCCTCGCGGTTGAATTCCTGCAGCAGGAAGTCGAGGCGGCGGCCCACCGGCGCATCGGCCGCCAGCACCCGGCGCAGTTCGGCGACATGGCTGCCGAGGCGGTCGAGTTCCTCGTCGACGTCGAGCTTCTGCAGCCACAGCACGAGCTCCTGCTCGACGCGGCCGGGATCGGCGGGATGGGACAGCTCCGCGAGCCGGGCGTCGAGCTTCTGGCGCTGTCCGGCGCGGATCGCGGGCAGCATGCCGCGCACCTCGCCGGCGATGCGCTCGATGCCCTCCGCGCGCTCGGCGATGGCCGCGGCCAGCGCGGCGCCCTCCCGTTCGCGCGCGGCGACGAAGCCGTCCAGCACCTCGTCCAGCAGCGACAGCGCCGCCGCCTGCAGCGCCTGCGGGTCGGCGCCACGCCCCGCGAGCACGCCGGGGAACTGCAGCAACGAGGCGAAGTCGGTGCGGAGCGTGGGGAATTTCGCGTCCAGCGCCAGCGCGAGCGCGGCGAGCCGCTCGACCAGCGCCTCGTCGACGGCCAGCGCCTCGCCGCCCTCGGGCGCGCGCAGGCGCAGCGTGACGTCCACCTTGCCGCGGCTGGTCCGCGCGGCGACCCGTTCGCGGATCGCAGGCTCCAGGGCACGCAGTTCTTCCGGAAGCCGCACGCCCACCTCGAGGAAGCGGTGGTTCACCGCGCGCACCTCGCAGCCCAGGGTGCCGTCGGGGCCGGCGCGTTCGCCGGAGGCGAAGGCGGTCATGCTTCGGATCATGCGGCGGAAGGCTCGCGGCTGGGCACGGGACGGGAGTATGCCACCCCGGCGCGCCGGCCCGTCCGGACCGGCCGTGGAGGTTGCCGGGCGCGAACGCCCCGGCTGGTAAACTCGCGCGCCGTCCCGCCGGAAGCCTGGCATGCCCGAATTCTCCCGCCCCAGCGGCCGCGCCCCCGAGCAGCTGCGCGAGGTCTCGATCGTCCGCGGCTACACCCGCCACGCCGAAGGCTCGGTGCTGGTGTCCTTCGGCGACACCCGCGTGCTGTGCACCGCGAGCGTGGAGAACCGCGTGCCGCCGTTCCTGCGCGGCAAGGGCGAAGGCTGGGTCACCGCCGAATACGGGATGCTGCCGCGCGCCACCCACACCCGCGGCGACCGCGAGGCCGCGCGCGGCAAGCAGGGCGGGCGCACGCTGGAGATCCAGCGCCTGATCGGCCGCTCGCTGCGCGCGTGCATCGACCGCGCCGCGCTCGGCGAACGCACCATCACCCTGGACTGCGACGTGCTGCAGGCCGACGGCGGCACCCGCACCGCGGCGATCACCGGCGCGTACGTGGCGCTGGTCGATGCGATCCGCTGGCTGCAGGCGAAGCGCGAGATCGCGCCGCGCGGCGGCCGCGACCCGGTGTTCGGCGCGGTCGCGGCGGTGTCCGTCGGCATCTACCGCGGCGTGCCGGTGCTCGACCTCGACTACGCCGAGGACTGCGACTGCGACACCGACATGAACGTCGTCATGAACGACGGCGGCGGCTACATCGAGGTGCAGGGCACCGCCGAGGGCCACGCGTTCCGCCGCGACGAGCTGGACGCCATGCTGGCGCTCGCCGCGCAGGGCTGCGACGCGCTGTTCGCCGCGCAGCGCGCGGCGCTGGACGCGGCCTGACCGACCGGTGGAGATCGTCCTCGCCAGCGGCAACGCGGGCAAGCTCGCCGAGCTGCGCGAGCTGCTCGCGGGCACCGGCCACGTGCTGCGCGCGCAGTCGGAATTCGGCATCGCCGACGCCGAGGAGACCGGCCTCACCTTCGTCGAGAACGCGCTGCTCAAGGCGCGGCATGCCGCGGCGGCCACCGGCCTTCCGGCGCTCGCCGACGATTCCGGCCTGTGCGTGGACGCGCTCGATGGCGCCCCGGGCCTGTACTCCGCGCGCTACGGCGGCGTCCATGGCGATTCCGCGCGCAACATCGAGCGCCTGCTCGGCGCGCTGCGCGACGTGCCCGACGCGGCGCGCGGCGCCCGCTTCCACTGCGTGCTCGCGCTGCTGCGCAGCGCCGACGATCCGCGCCCGCTCGTCTGCGAAGGCAGCTGGGAAGGCCGCATCCTGCACGCGCCGCGCGGCACGCGCGGCTTCGGCTACGACCCGGTCTTCCTGGACCCGGAGAACGGCGTCTCGGCCGCCGAGCTCGACCCGGCGGTCAAGCACGCGATCAGCCACCGCGGCCGCGCACTGGCCGCGCTGAAACTGCGGCTGCCCGAGCTGGGCGCGACCGCGCGCTGACGACCGCGGCCATGGCGCCCGACCTGCTGAACCCGCCGCTGTCGCTGTACGTGCACCTGCCCTGGTGCGTGCGCAAATGCCCGTACTGCGACTTCAACTCGCACGAATACCGCGGCGCCGGCGCGCCGCCGTTCGGCGCCTACGTCGACGCGCTCGTCGCCGACCTCGAGCACGACCTGCCGCTGGCCTGGGGCCGCACCGTGCACAGCGTGTTCTTCGGCGGCGGCACGCCATCGCTGTTCCCGCCGGAAGCCATCGACGACTTCCTGCAGCGCGCGTCGGCGCGGGTGCGCATCGCGCCCGAGGCGGAGATCACGCTCGAGACCAACCCCGGCACCGCCGAGCACGGCCGCTTCGAGGGCTACCGGGCGGCCGGCGTGAACCGGCTCAGCTTCGGGATCCAGAGCTTCGACGACGGCTGCCTGCAGCGCCTCGGCCGCATCCACGACAGCCGCGAGGCGGAGACGGCGGTGCGGATGGCGCGCGACGCCGGCTTCGACGACTTCAACATCGACCTGATGTACGCGCTGCCGGGCCAGGACCTGGCGATGGCGGCGGCGGACGTGCGCCGCGCCATCGCGCTCGGGCCCACACACCTGTCGCACTACCAGCTGACGCTCGAGCCGAACACGGTGTTCGCGGCGCGGCCGCCGGAAGGTATCCCCGACCACGATGCGGCGTTCGACATCCAGGAGCACTGCCAGGCCATCCTCGCGGACGCCGGCTACGCGCAGTACGAGACCAGCGCCTACGCCCTGCCGGGCCGGCAGTGCGCGCACAACCTCAACTACTGGCGCTTCGGCGACTACCTCGGCATCGGCGCGGGTGCGCACGGCAAGCTGACGTCGCCGGCGGAAGGCACGATCCTGCGGCGCTGGAAGGTGAAGCACCCTTCCGCCTGGCTCGCGTCGGCGGGCACGACGCAGGCGATCGGCGGCGACGAGTTCCTCGATCCGGCGCGGCGGCCGTTCGACTACATGCTCAACGCGCTGCGCCTCAACGAAGGCTTCGCGCTGTCGGCGTTCGAGGCGCGCACCGGGGTGCCGCGTTCGGCGATCTCGAGCCAGCTCGCCGAAGCCTTCATGCGCGGCTGGATCGACAGCGACGGCGAGCGCGTGGTGCCGACCGAGCTCGGCCGCCGCTTCGCCAACGACGCGATCTCGCTGTTCCTCTAGCCGCCCGCGTTGCGGCGGCCGCGCGCGGCGCGCTGGTACAGCACCGGTTCCGGGCGGTGCAGGGCGAAGCCCTGGCCGTAGTCCACCCGCAGCGCGCGCAGGATCTCGATCGTGCGCACGTCGCCGACCCACTCGGCGACCACCTCGAGCCCGCGCTGGTGGCCGATCTCGGTGATCGCATCGACGATCGAGCGGCTCATCGGGTCCGCCTCGATGTCGCGGATGAAGCTGCCGTCGATCTTGATGATGTCCACCGGCAGGTTCTTGAGGTAGCCGAACGACGACATGCCGGCGCCGAAGTCGTCGAGCGCCACCAGGCAGCCGAACCCGCGCAAGCGCTCGATGAAGCGCACGGCGCGCGCGAGGTTGCGCACGGCTTCGGTCTCGGTGATCTCGAAGCACAGCCGCGACGGCGGCACGCCGTGGCGCTGGATCAGCTCGAGCACGTAGTCGGCCAGGCTCTCGTCCTCCAGCGTCGCCGCCGACAGGTTCAGCGCGCAGCGGCCCGGCGGGCGGCCGCTGCCATGGAGGCGGTCGAAATGCGCGATCGCCTCGGCGATCACCCAGCGGTCGAGCTGCGGCACCAGGCCGTAGCGTTCCGCGGCGGGCAGGAACGCGCCGGGGGCGACGACCCGGCCGTCTTCGTCGCGCAGGCGCAGCAGCAGTTCCAGGTGCGGCTCGCCGGCCACCCTGTCGCCGAGCGGGCGCACTTCCTGGTAATCGAGCAGCAGCCGGCCCTCGTCGATCGCCCAGCGCAGCCGGCTCGCCCACTCCATCTCGCCGCGACGCCGGATGGTTTCGGCATCGTGCCCGGAGAACAGGTGGATGCGGTTGCGGCCGTGGTCCTTGGCCAGGTAGCACGCGGTATCGGCCTGCGCCAGCGCTTCGCGCAGCGTCAGGCCGGGCTGGTCGAGCATGACGACGCCGATGCTCGCGCTCACGGTGTAGCTGCGATGCTCCCACGCGTAGATATGGCCCTCGATGCGGGTGCGCAGCCGCTCGGCCGCGGCCATCGCCCCTGCCTGGCCGACTTCGTGCATCAGCACGCCGAACTCGTCGCCGCCCAGGCGCGCGAGCATGTCGCCCGGCGCGACGATCTCCGACATCACGACCGCCAGCTGGCTCAGGAGCTGGTCGCCGGCGAGGTGGCCGGAGGTGTCGTTGATGAGCTTGAACTGGTCCAGGTCGATGTACAGCACCGCGCTCGCGGGGCCGCCGGCGCCGGCCGCCTGCAGCGCGCGCCGCACGTGGCGCTCGAACTCGCGGCGGTTGTAGAGCTCGGTGAGGTTGTCGTGGCTGGCCTGGTAGCTCAGCAGCTCGGTGAGCTGGCGCTGCTCGGAGATGTCCGAGGCGACCATGAGCATCCGCTCCTCGTCGCCGACCCGCACGCGGGCGATCGAGGTGGACACCCAGAACCGGTCGCCACCCAGCGACACCAGCACGGCTTCGATGTTGTCCCAGCGCTCTTCTCCGCCGGGGTCGCGCAGGCGGCGGCGCAGCGCCGGATCCTCGAACAGCGCGTCCAGCGAGACGCCGACCACGCCGTCGCCGAGGCGCGCCGAGGCGGCCAGGTTGGCGTACAGCACCGTGCCGTCGCCCGGCCGGGCCAGCAGCACCAGCGCCGGCAACAGGTCGTTGAGCGCGCGGAACCGCTGCTCGCTCTCGCGGAAGCGGTGGCTCATGCGCCAGCCGAGCTCCAGCGCACGGCGACGGGTGTTCGCGACCGACCATGCGAGCAGCGCGAACAGCACGCTGGCGATCAGACCAGGCCACAGCATCGACTGCGTCCACTCGACGGGAGCGGCCATCGCCCCGGCATGCGGTTGCATGGACAGGCGCCAGGTCCGCCCGCCGAACGCGATCTCGCGGCCAATGGGGTCGCCGCGCACTTCGCCGCCCGAGTCGTACAGCACCTCGCTCCCGCCCCCCGTCGCATCCACCACGACGACACGCATCAGCTGCAGCGCCTCGGCGGGAATGGCGTCGGAGATCAGCCGCTTCACGAGGAAGGAAGCGGCGAGGGATCCGGTCGCGCGCTCCCGCCGCTCCGCGAGCGTCCGCGGCGGCGCCCCCGGGCTGTAGACCGGCAGGCGCATCGTCACGCCCTGCCCCTCCATGCCCGGCAACCCGGACTGCACGAGCCTGAACGGGGCGGACATCGCGACGCGATCCGCGTCCCGCGAGGCCATCACCGCGGCGAGGTTGTTGGGCTGCGTCGCGAGGTCGAGGCCGAGGACCCGCTCGTTGCCCTCCAGCGGTTCGACCAGGGTGCTGACGTAGCGGTCGCCGCCGGCGCCCCGTTCCCGGCGCGAATACGCGATCGCCTGCAGGCCCGGGAACTCGGCGCGCGGCCGCAGGTTGTCGTAGAGGTGCGCGAACTCCCCGGCGTCGACGTCGTCGGAAGCGATGAACACCGTCTGCACCGCGCGCAGCAGCCGCCCGCACGCGCGCAGCCCCGCGGCCACCGCATCGGCGCCTTCGCGCGCCGCCTGCACGAACTGCGCGTCGCGCTGGGCGAGCGCGCGCCGCTGCTGAAGCGATGTCGCCCACGCGGTGAGCGCGAGGCCGAACAGCAGGGCAAGCAGGCTCCACGCCCAGGGCGCGACGACGGAAGCGGCACGCTGCGGCCCCGCAGGCGCGTCCTGCAGGGCCGGCTGGAATCCGTCAGAATCGGGCGTAGCTCCCAAGGGACATCCCCATGACAACCGCCGAGTGGCCCATCTTATATCGCGAGCACCTCGACATCGTGCGAAGCCGCGCGGATGCCGCGCTCGCCCGGGCGGGGCTGGATGCGCTGGTGGTCCCGAGCGGCACCCTGCACTACCAGCTGTTCGACGACCGCGACTACCCGTTCGCGACCAACCCGCAGTTCAAGGCCTGGGTGCCGCTGACGCGCAATCCCGGCAGCTGGATCGCCTACACGCCCGGCACGAAGCCGAAGCTGGTGTACCTGCAGCCGCGCGACTACTGGCACGTCGTGCCCCAGGCGCCGTCCGGCTACTGGACGCCGCATTTCGACATCGTCGTCATCCGCGAGCCGGAAGAGGCCCTGCAGCACCTGCCGCCGGATCCCGCGCGCTGCGCGATCCTCGGCGAGCCGCAGTCCGCGCTCGGCGCCTGGGTGCCCGGCAATCCGCCGAAGGTGGTGGACTACCTCGAGTACCACCGCGCGTACAAGACGCCCTACGAGATCGCGATGATGCGCGCCGCGACCGCACGCGGCGTGCGCGGCCATCGCGCCGCCGAGCGCGCGTTCCGCGCCGGCGCCAGCGAATTCGGCATCCACCTGGCGTATTGCCAGGCCGCCGGGCAGGACAGCGAGACCCTGCCCTACGGCAACATCGTGGCGCTCGACGCGCACGCGGCGGTGCTGCACTACACCGATCGCGGGACGGTCGCGCCGCGCCCGCCGCGCAGCTTCCTGATCGACGCGGGCGCGAGCCACGGCGGCTACGCCTGCGACATCACCCGCACGTACGCGCACGACCAGGCCGGCGAGTTCCAGGCGCTGGTCGACGCGGTCGACGGCGCGCAGCAGCGCATGTGCGCGCAGGTCCGCGCCGGCTTCGACTACCGGCAGCTGCACCTGGACGCGCACCTCGCGCTGGCCGCGATCCTGCGCGACTTCGGCCTGGTCCGCATGTCCCCGGAAGCGGCGCTGGAAAGCGGCGTCAGCTCGGTGTTCTTCCCGCACGGCGTCGGCCACGGCATCGGCCTGCAGGTCCACGACGTCGCCGGCTTCGCCGCCTCCGATGCGGGCGGCACGATCCCGAAACCGGACGGCCACCCGTACCTGCGCCTGACCCGCACGCTGGAACCGGGCATGGTGGTGACCATCGAACCCGGCATCTACTTCATCGACATGCTGCTCGACGGGTTGCGGCAGGGCCCCCACGCGGGCGAGGTGGACTGGGCGCGGGTGGATGCGTTCCGGCCGTTCGGCGGGATCCGCATCGAGGACGACGTCGCCTGCACCGACGGCGACCCGCTCAACCTCACCCGCGAAGCCTTCGCCGCCGCCTAGGCGGCCATGAAGGCTTCGATCTCGTCGGCGCTGCGGGCGAGCTTCGCCGTGAGCACGCGATGGCCGTCCTTCGTCACCAGGACGTCGTCCTCGGTGCGGATGCCGATGCCGCGCCACTTCGCCGCGACGCTGGTGTCGTCGGCGCCGATGTAGAGGCCCGGCTCGATCGTGAACACCATGCCCGGCTCGAGCAGGCGCGATTCGCCCTCGATGCGGTAGTCGCCCACGTCGTGCACGTCCAGGCCGATCCAGTGGCCGGTCTTGTGGCGGTAGAAGCGCCGGTAGGCGCCGCTCTCGATGTTCTTCCGCAGCGCGCCCTTCAGCAGGCCCAGTCGCAGGAGGCCGTCGGTCAGCACCTCGACCGCGGCGGCATGCCCCGCCTCGTAGGGCACGCCCGGCCGCGCCTGCGCCAGCGCCGCGGCGTGCGCCGCGCCGACGAGGTCGTGCAGCGCGCGCTGCTCCTTCGAGAACCGCCCGTTCGCCGGGAAGGTGCGGGTGATGTCGGACGCGTAGCTGCGGTACTCCGCGCCGGCATCGACGAGCATCAGGTCCCCGTCCTTCGCCTGCCCGTCGTTGGCGACGTAGTGCAGCACGCAGCCGTTGGCGCCGGCGCCGACGATGCTGCCGTAGGCCGGCACCGCGTCGTGCATGCGGAACACGCGCTCGATCTCGGCCTGCAGCTCGTATTCGCGGATCCCGGCGCGCGCCGCGCGCATGCCGGCCTGGTGCGCGGCGATGCTGATGTCGGCGGCGCGCTGCATCAGCTTCAGCTCGGCCGGCGACTTGAACAGGCGCAGCTCGTCCAGCAGGTGGCCCAGCTCGAGGAACTCGTGCGGCGGCTGCGCGCCGCTGCGCACCTGCGCGCGCACCCGGTTCAGCCAGCCGATCAGCTTGAGGTCGAATTCGGTGTCGCGGCCGAAGTGGTAGTACACGCGGCTGCGGCCCTCGAGCAGGCCCGGCAGGATCTCGTCCAGGTCGTCGATCGGGTAGGCATCGTCCAGGCCGAAGCGGTCGACGGCGCCTTCCGGACCGGTGCGCGGGCCGTCCCAGCCTTCGCGCTCGGGGTCGCGTTCGCGGCAGAACAGGATGGCCTCGCCGTGCACGCGCCCGGGCACGAGCACCAGCACCGCCTCGGGCTCGGGGAACCCGCTGAGGTACCAGAGGTCGGAATCCTGCCGGTACGGATAATGCGTGTCGCGGCTGCGGATGCGCTCCGGCGCCGCCGGCACCACGAGGATGGCGTCGTCGCCGGCCATGCGCATGAGCTGGCGCCTGCGGCGCGCGAATTCCTTGCCGTCGATGCCCGTGAGCGTCTTCATCGATCCTGGTCGATCCTGGTCGGCTGAATGCGGGTCAGTGCAGGCGCTGCCGGTGCGCGGGCCCGAGCACGCAGTCGCCGTGCAGGAGCAGCGCGGCGACGCGCACGAACTCCTCGATCTCGGCCAGCGCGTCCTCGTCCTCTTCGTCGCCGTCGTCCTGCGGCTGCGCAGCGGCGAGGCGGGCCAGGTCCGCCAAGGCCTCGCGCCCCTCGTCCGACAGCGGCGGTTCCGCGCCCGCGGCGAGGCCGAAGCCGCCGAGGAAGCCCCGGCACCAGTCGAACAGCGCGCCGCTGCGCTCCTGCAGCGACGCCTCGGCGGGCGGCAGCAGCAATTCGAAGCCGAAGTCGCGGTCCCCGAACTGGGCGGCGGTGGCCCCGGCGAGCGCGGCAAGCGGGCCTTCCGCGGCGGGCAGCGACGGGTCGGCGAAGACCTTCGCGAGCCAGTCGGGGCCTGCGCTTCCGCCCCCCGCGATCCAGCCCGACAGGGCGCCATGCAGTTCGGCGGCTCCGGTGGCGAGCCCTGCCCGGCGCGCGGCCCCGGCGACATCGCTGGCGGAGGGCATGCTGGGGACTGGATCGACAGGCATCCCTACAGTGTAGCGACTTGCGCCAGAGGCCGGCATTGCCGAAACTCCGGGCACACGCTCGTCGACACACCCGCCACCGGCGGTGACCCTGGGGATGACGCCATCGCCGTGACCGGAGTGCTACGCGCTGCCTGCGTGAAGCTCGCGCTCGCCGTCCTCGAGCGCTGGGGCGGTGCGCCCGGCGCCGGCGCCGCGGTGCACGAGCGCCGCATCGCCTCCGAGGTGCTGCGCAGCATGAGCGAGGCGGTCTGCGTGCTCGACCGCAGCTTCGACTTCGTCTCGGTCAACCCCGCGTTCTCGCGCATGACCGGCTACGGCGAGTCGGAGGTGATCGGCGCCAACGCCAGCCTGCTCGACAGCGCGCAGCACACCTCCTCCTATTACGTGGAGATCCGCGACACGCTCCAGCACCAGGGGCGCTGGTCCGGCGAGATGTGGCAGCTGCGCAAGGACGGCGAGGAATTCCTCTGCGCCTACGAGTGCAGCACGGTCGCCGACGGCAGCGGCGGGCATGCGCTGTACGTGCTGGTGCTCAACGACATCACCGAGCAGAAGCGCGCCGAGCAGGAGCTGCGCTACCTCGCCAATTTCGACCCGCTCACCAACCTGCCCAACCGCACCCTGCTCGCCGAGCGCCTGTCGCGCGCGATCGTCCGCGCGCGGCGCCAGGGCGACCGGATCGCGGTGCTGTTCCTGGACCTGGACCGGTTCAAGGACATCAACGATTCCCTCGGGCACGCGGCCGGCGACCGGATCCTGCGCGCGGCCGCGCGGCGGCTGCAGGACACGGTCGGCCCGCGGCAGACGGTCGCGCGGCTCGGCGGCGACGAGTTCACGGTGGTGCTGGAAGGGCTCGCGTCGGCCGCGGAGGCCGACGACGAGGCGCGCGGCATCATCGCCGCGTTCGAGCAGCCGCTGCTGCTGGACGACAGCCAGGAGATCGCGATCACGCCGTCGATCGGCATCAGCATCTACCCGGACAACGCGCAGGTGCCGACCGAGCTGCTGAAGCAGGCCGACACCGCGATGTACCAGGCCAAGGCCGCCGGCCGCCGCACCTATTCGCGCTACACCGACGCCATGGACGTCTCCGCGCGCCAGCGCGCGATGGTCTCCGGCGCGCTGCGCAAGGTGCTCGACCGCGGCGAGCTGCGCCTGGTGTTCCAGCCGCGCCTGCACATCGCGAGCTCGCGCATCGTCGGGGTCGAGGCGCTGCTGCGCTGGCACGGCCCGGAAGGCGACATCCCGCCCGCGGAGTTCATCCCGCTGGCGGAGGAAAGCGGCACGATCGTGGAGATCGGCGAGTGGGTGCTGCGCGAGGCCTGCCTCAAGGTCGCGAAGTGGCAGCGCCTGGGCCTGCCGGACCTGCAGGTGTCGGTGAACGTCTCGGCGTTGCAGCTGCTGCGCGGCGACTTCCCCGGCATGGTCGGCCGCGTGCTCGCCGAGACCGGGCTGCCGCCGGCGTCGCTGGAGCTGGAGCTCACCGAATCGGTGGTCATGTCCAACGCGCAGCAGAACGCGGACAAGCTCCGTGCGCTGCGCGACCTGGGCGTTTCGCTGGCGATCGACGACTTCGGCACCGGTTATTCGTCGCTGGCCTACCTGCGGCGGCTGCCGTTCACCACGCTCAAGATCGACAAGGAATTCGTCGACGACCTGAGCCAGGGCTCGGAAGACGCAGCGATCACCACCACGGTGCTGGCGATGGCGCGCTCGCTCGGCCTGAAGGTGGTCGCCGAGGGCGTCGAGACGGAGGCCCAGCTGCGGTTCCTGCGCGACCACCGCTGCGACGAGATCCAGGGCTTCTGGCTCGCGCCGCCGCTCGAGGCCGCCGAATGCCCGGCCTTCATCCGCCGCTGGCGCCCCTCGGCCGGGCTGCCCAGCTTCGAGGCCGACCTGGCGCCGGCCGGCTGACGGCCGCGCCTTGACCGCCCCCGGCCGCCTGCCTATCGTGCCCGCATGGACACCGACGCGCTGATCGCCCAGTTGCAGGCCGTGGCGGCCCGCGTCGACGCGCTCGCCGCGCGCGCGCAGCACCTCGCCGAGGAGAACCGGAGCCTGCGCCAGCAGCAGGAGCAGATGGCGGGCGAACGCTCGCAGCTGCTCGCGCGCAACGAGCAGGCGCGCTCGCGGGTCGAAGCGATGATCGCGCGGCTGAAGTCGCTGGAGCAGCATACGTGAGCGGCGCTTCCGAACCCGTCTCGATCCGCCTGCTCGACCGCGAGTACACGGTCGGCGTGGAACCGGGCGAGCGCGAAAGCCTGATGGCCGCCGCGCGCCTGCTCGAAGCCAAGATGCGCGAGGTCCGCGGCGCCAACCGCATGGCCGCGGTGGACCGCGTCGCGGTGCTCGCCGCGCTGAACATGGCGCACGAACTGCAGCAACTGCGCGACGGCAGCGCCGGCCGCTCGGATGAACTGGCACGCACGCTCGAGGCGCTGCGCCGGCGCCTCGACGCCGCCGGCGTGTGAATGCCGCACGCTGCGTGAACGCGCGCCGACGAATGGCTGCGCGCACCGCCCGCGCCCCGCTATACTCCAGTCGCGTCCTCTGCCCTGTGCGACGGCGTGCGCAAACATTCGCCTTGTCCCTTAATGACGACCACGGGGATGCAGCGGAAGCCGGGCGTGCAAGTCCGCCACGCAGCGGGAAGCCCGAAGGTTTCCAGGCATTCCCACTTGAACCCCGGGTTCAAGGTCGTTTCGCACGCATCGCCATGGCGGAGGATGTACTGATATCGCGTTGCCCCCGAAGCCCGCGCCCGCAAGGCGCGGGCTTCGCCTTGTCCGGGCGCGCGCGATGAAGGTCGCCGCGCGCGCGACGCTGCGCAGCGAACTGCGGGAGCGCCGGCGCGCGATCCCGGCGCAGGCGCGCATCGCCGCCGCGGAACGCCTCGCCGGCCAGCTGCTCGCGCTGCCGATCCTGCCGCCCGCGGGCGACGTCGCCGGCTATTGGGCGATGGACGGCGAGATCGCGCTGCATGCGTTCCAGCTGCGCCTGCCGCGCGGGCTGCGATGGTGCCTGCCGGTGCTCACGGACGACGGCCTGCGCTTCGCGCCATGGCGGCCCGGCGAACCGCTCGAGCCCAACCGCTTCGGCATCCCGGAACCGGCGGTGCCGGCGGACGCGCTGGTCGAACCGGCGCGCATGGCGCTGGTGCTGGTGCCGCTGGTCGGCTTCGACGCGCAAGGCAGGCGCCTGGGCATGGGCGGCGGCTGGTACGATCGCGCCTTCGCGTATCGCAACGAAGCGTCCGGCGGCCAGGCGCGGCGTCCGCCGTGGCTGGTCGGCACCGCCTTCGCGGCGCAGCAGGTCGAGGCGCTCGACGCCGAGCCCTGGGACGTGGGCCTGGACGCGGTCTGCACCGAGCGCGACACCTTCCTCTTCGATCATCCCTGAGGCAACACGGCACCATGGCGGCACGCAAGCGCTACTGGCTGATGAAGTCGGAACCCGGCGACTTCTCGATCGACGACCTGAAGCGCGTCGGCACCGAGCCCTGGACCGGCGTGCGCAACTACCAGGCGCGCAACTACATGCGCCAGATGCAGGTCGGCGACGGCGTGCTGTTCTACCACTCCAACTGCGAGGTGCCCGGCATCTACGGCCTCGGCGAGGTCGCCAGCGCGCCGTATCCGGACCGGACGCAGTTCGACCCGAAGTCGAAATACTTCGACGACAAGGCGACGCGCGAGCAGCCGCGCTGGGACCTCGTGGACGTACGCTACGACCGGCACCTCGCGCGGCCGTTGCCGCTGGACGAGATCCGCGCCCACGCCGACGCGCTCGGCGAGGAATTCGCGCTGATCCGCAAGGGTTCGCGCCTGTCGGTGCTGCCGGTGACCGCCGCGCAGTGGAAACTGCTCCTGTCCCTCGAGAAAGCGAACCCGTGAGCGAAGCCAAGCGCCTGGCCGGCGAAAAGGCCATCGAATTCGTCGAGGACGGCAGCATCGTCGGCGTCGGCACCGGCTCGACGGTGGCGTTCTTCATCGACGCGCTGGCACGGATCCGGCATCGCATCGCGGGCACCGTGTCGAGCTCGGAGCAGAGCACGCAGCGGCTGCGATCGCACGGCATCGAGGTGCTGGAGCTCAACGATACCGGGCCGCTCGGCCTGTACGTCGACGGCGCCGACGAGTGCGACCCGCGCAAGCGACTGATCAAGGGCGGCGGCGCGGCGCTCACGCGCGAGAAGATCATCGCCCAGGCGTCGGCGAAGTTCGTGTGCATCGTGGATCCGTCCAAGCGCGTGGACGTGCTCGGGCGCTTCCCGCTGCCGGTCGAGGTGATCCCGATGGCGCGCAGCCTGGTCGCGCGCGAGCTGGTGCGGCTGACCGGCGGCCAGCCGGTCTGGCGCGAGGGCGTCGTCACCGACAACGGCAACTGGGTGCTCGACGTGCATGGCCTCGCCATCCGCGAGCCGGAGGCGATGGAAACCGCGATCAACCAGGTCCCCGGCGTGGTGAGCGTCGGCCTGTTCGCGCATCGGCCGGCCGACGTCGTCATCGTCGGCGGCGAGCCGCCGATCGTCCTCTAAGGACCGAATCGCTCGAAAGCAGACGTCCACGCGCGTTGCGACGCGCTGGGGGCAGTCGCGTGCGCGCGCAATCGCGGCGCCACCGCAAAAGAAAAACCCCGCAGCCGTGGCTGCGGGGTTTTGGGTAAAGACCCTGGCGATGACCTACTCTCGCATGCTGAGTGCACACTACCATCGGCGCGTGCGCGTTTCACTTCCGAGTTCGGGATGGGATC
>JBDZUW010000024.1:0-22996 GCA_040255375.1 Luteimonas sp.
CATGCGGAGCGCACCGCGGCGCGGGTCGGCTTGCGGCCCGCGTCCGCGCACGACGTGATCGAGGCCGCGATCCGCGAGGCACGCACCTGCCAGGACGACTTCGTCGGTGCGGGCGCCGGCACCGGCGCCGGTGCCGGCGCCCGCATGGACATCGGCGTGCGCGCCGGCGCGCTGCTGCGCCTCGTGCCGCCGCCGGCGCGCCTGGCGCCCGTGCTGCGGCGCATGCCCGCGCGCTGGCAGCGCCGCGCGCTGGAAGCGGCGATGTGGCGCGTGCTCGGCCCCGCCGCCGCTGCCGGCGAGCTCGCCTTCCTCGAGGGGCGGTGCCTCGGCATCGACGTCGCCGACCTGGGCCTGCACTGGGCGGTCGGACTGCGCGATGGGCGCCTCGCGACCGTCGATGCGGCGCCCGAGGCCACCGTGCGCGGCACCGCCACCGACCTGCTGCTGCTCGCGGGCCGCGTGGAGGACGCCGACACGCTGTTCTTCCAGCGTCGGCTGGTGCTGACCGGCGACACCGAACTCGGCCTCACCGCGCGCAACCTGCTCGAAGGCCTGCGCTGGGAGGCCGTGCCGCTGGGCCTGCGCATCGGCCTGGCGCGGGGCGCGCGGCTGGCGCGGGCGGCCCGCGAGGCCCGCCTTCACGCGGCTCCGGCGGACGGCGGGCGGCGGCAGCAGGCATAATCCGGGGTTCCCTCGGCCCTGAAAACGGTGTGATGTCCCGACCTGCTTCCTTCGATCGCGACCAGCTGCTGGCCTGCGCCCGCGGCGAGATGTTCGGCCCCGGCAACGCGCGCCTCCCGGCGCCGCCGATGCTC
Source organism: Luteimonas sp. (assembly GCA_040255375.1). Lineage (GTDB taxonomy): Bacteria > Pseudomonadota > Gammaproteobacteria > Xanthomonadales > Xanthomonadaceae > Cognatiluteimonas. The sequence continues at coordinate 816 of JBDZUW010000024.1, forward strand.
ATGTTCGACCGCATCACCGAGATCTCCGAGGACGGCGGCAGCCACCATCGCGGCATCATCCGCGCCGAGCTCGACATCCGCCCGGACCTCTGGTTCTTCGCCTGCCACTTCGAGGGCGATCCGGTGATGCCGGGCTGCCTGGGCGTGGACGCGATGTGGCAGCTCGCGGGCTTCTTCCTGCCCTGGCTCGGCGAGCCCGGCCGCGGCCGGGCCCTGGGCGTGGACGAGGTGAAGTTCACCGGCCAGGTGCTCCCGGACGCGAAGGTCGTGTCCTACGAGATCGACATCAAGCGCGTCGTGCGCGGCCGCCTGAAGATGGTCATCGCCGACGGCCGCACCTTGGTCGACGGGCGCGAGATCTACACCGCGCACAACCTGCGCGTGGGCCTGTTCGGCTCGGTGGAGAATTTCTGATGGCGACGAACGGCCAGCGCCGCGTCGTCGTCACCGGCATGGGCATCGTCTCCTGCCTGGGCAACGACCTGGCCACGGTGAGCGAGGCGCTGCAGCGCACCCGCCCGGGCATCCGCTTCATGCCGCAGTACGCCGAGCTCGGCCTGCGCAGCCAGGTCGCGGGCGTGCCGGACATCGACCTCGACGCGGCGATCGACCGCAAGCTCAAGCGCTTCATGGGCGACGCCGCGGCCTACGCCTACGTGTCGATGCGCGACGCGATCGCCGACGCCGGCCTCGACGAGGCGCAGGTGCGCAACCCGCGCACCGGCGTGATCGCCGGCTCCGGGGGCGCCTCCTCGCACTGGCAGGTGGAAACCGCCGACCTGCTGCGCAACAAGGGCGTGCGCAAGGTCGGCCCGTACATGGTGCCGCGCACGATGTGCTCGACGGTCTCGGCCGCGCTGGCCACCTCGTTCGGCATCCAGGGCGTGAGCTACTCGATCTCCGCGGCGTGCGCGACCTCGGCGCACTGCATCGGCGCGGCCGCGGACATGATCCGCCATGGCCTGCAGGACGTGGTCTTCGCCGGCGGCGGCGAGGAGGAGCACTGGGCGATGACCGCGCAGTTCGACGCGATGGGCGCGCTCTCCACGCATTTCAACGACACGCCGGGCGTCGCCTCGCGCCCGTACGACAAGGACCGCGACGGCTTCGTGATCGCGGCCGGCGGCGGCATGCTGGTTCTCGAGGAGTACGAGCACGCGAAGGCGCGCGGCGCGCGCATCCACGCCGAGCTCGTCGGCTACGGCGTCACTTCCGACGGCGCCGACATGGTCGCGCCGTCGGGCGAGGGCGCGGTGCGCTGCATGCGCATGGCGCTGCAGGGGGCCGCTTCCATGGGGATGGAAGGTCCCGTGGACTACCTCAACACCCACGGCACCTCCACCCCGCTGGGCGACCTCGTCGAGCTCGAGGCGATCCGCGTCGCGTTCGGCGAAGGCAACATGCCGCCGCTGTCGTCGACCAAGGCGCTGTCGGGCCATTCGCTCGGCGCGGCCAGCGTGCACGAGGCGATCTATTCGCTGCTGATGCTGCGCGACGGTTTCATGGCGGGCTCGTACAACATCCTGGCGCTGGACGAGCGGGCCGCGGGCTACCCGATCCTGCGCGAGGCCACCGAGGCGAAGCTGCGCACGGTCATGTCCAACAGCTTCGGCTTCGGCGGCACCAACGGCGCCCTGGTGTTCCGTCAGGTCGCGTAGCCCATCACCATCACGAGGTGGCACCCCGTCCCGGCGAGGACGAACAGGTGCCAGATGAAGTGGCTGTAGCGCATGCGGTCGTGCAGCAGGTAGAACGCGACGCCCGCGGTGTACGCGACGCCGCCCGCGAACAGCCAGGCCAGGCCGCCGGGCTGCATGTGGGTCCATAGCGGCTGGATCATCGCCAGCGCGGCCCAGCCCATCGCCACGTACAGCGCGACCGACACCTTGCGGTAGCGCGCGCCGGCGACGAGCTTGAACACGACGCCCGCGAGCGCGAGCGACCAGATCACGGCGAGCATGATCCAGCCGCTGCCGCCGCGGAGCACGCCGAGCAGCACCGGCGTGTAGGTGCCGGCGATCAGCAGGTAGATCGAGCAGTGGTCGAGGCGGCGCAGCCAGCCGTTGCGGTCCGCGTGCGGCATGGCGTGGTAGAGCGTCGAAGCGAAGTACATCAGGATCGCGCTCGCGCCGAACGCGGTCGCGCCGACGACGGCCAGGCCGCCCTCGGCACGCAGCGCATCCACGACCAGGAAGGGCAGCGCGCAGACCGCCAGCAACAGCCCGATGCCGTGGCTCAGCGTGTTGGCGAGGTGTTCGCCGCGCGTCGAGGGACGGCGGGCAGGGCGGCTGGCGGGGCGGCTGGCAGGGGTGCTCATGCCGCCAGTATGCGCGCCCGGATCAGAACGGCACCAGTATGGAATGCGGCTGCGCCGGCGCCTCGCTGCTGCCGTGTCCCACCGCCAGTGCGACGCTGGCCACCGCCAGGACGGCGCCCAGGGCGATCGCGACCGCCAGGATCAGGGAGTGCGAGTGGGGAGCTTTCATGGTGGATCTCCGGAAGGTCGAATCGGGAAGCCGGGAAGCGCGTCCTGGCTTCGATGGGGAAATTCTGCGCGGCGCGGAATCGCCCCGCGCTGACCTGGATCAAGCGGGCGGTGGCTGCGCGGCCGGCGTTGCCGCCATGCCCGGCTGGCCGTGCCAGTAGCCGTTGCCCGCCCCCGGCGCGAGCGGCGGGATGTCCCCCGCGAGCGCGGCCTGGAAGCGCTCCAGTACCGCGCGCGTCCCTTCGGCCTGCGGCTGGATGCGCAGCAGGTCCACGCCCAGGCGTCGCAGCACGGGCAGCTCGGGCGCGAGATCGATCAGGGCATCGCCCTGCACCTGGATGCCGTTGATCCGCAGCAGCGCGGCGCCCTCGCGCGTTGCCAGCGGCAGGCCGTCGGGATAGTCGATGCAGCGGAAGCCGCACTGGTCCTTTGCCAGGTCGAGCGCGCGCGCGGTGAAGCAGCGCGCCGACCATGCGAGGGCGGGGCGGCCCCACGCGAGTACCTCGAGTTCGGGCATCGCGCGGCCCGCTTCGGCGGTGCCTGCGATGATGTCGGCGATGAGCGCATGGCCCTGCTCGACGCCGGGCACCCAGCGCCGCAGGCCGTCGTCCACCAGCATCGCGAGGGTGCGGTGGTTGTACACGTTGAGCGACGGCCCGGACACGAAGGGCACGCCCTGCTCGCGGCACAGCTGCACGGCGCTCAGGTCGTTGGCCTCGATCCAGTAGCGGCCCAGCGCCACCTGCCGGCCCAGCACCGACAGTTCCGATTCCGCCTCGAGCAGCGCCAGCGACGACAGCACGACCTGCTTGCCTGCGTCGGCCAGGCGCGCGGCGACGTCGAACCAGTCGGTGGTGCGGAGTTCGCGGCGCTTGCTGCACACCGTCTCGCCCACGTACACCACGTCCACCGGCCAGCCGGCGACGTCGCGGTAGAAGGCGAGCGTGCGCTCGCGCGGCCAGAAGTACTGCAGCGGGCCCAGGCTCAGGCGCATCAGTGCCACGCGCGGTGGTACGCGCCGAGCGTCGTCTGGCGGCCTTCGGCGTGCGCGGACAGCGCGCGCTCCCACTCCGGCTGCGAGCGCCAGCGCTCGGGATCGGCGGCGTAGCGATCGAGCGCGGTGCGCCAGGTGCGCGTGACCGGGCCGACGTAGGCCGCGCCACGCTGGCGGCCTTCGATCTTGAGCGCGGCGACGCCGGCGCGCGCCAGTCGCGGTACCAGTTCCAGCGTGTTGAGGCTGGTCGGTTCCTCCAGCGCGTGGAAGACCTCGCCGCCGACCGCGAAGCGGCCCTTGCACACGGTCGGATAGCCGGCGGGCTCGCCGGGTTCGAAGCGGTCGATCAGCACCTGGTTCAGGCGCACGCTGCGGCTGCCGTCGTCGTGCTCGTCCCAGCGCACGAACTTCGCCGGCGAGCACACGCCGTGCCGGTTCGGCGAGGCGCCGGTGACGTAGCTCGAGAGCTGGCAGCGCCCTTCGACCATGATGCACAGGCTGCCGAAGGCGAAGGTTTCCAGCGGCACCGGCGAGCGCTCGCACAGCCGCTCGACCTGCTGGATCGAGAGCACGCGCGGCAGCACCGCGCGGGCGATGCCGAAGCGCTCGTGCATCCAGCGCAGCGCCGGCGCGGTCGTGGCCGAACCCTGCACCGACAGGTGGCGCGGCAGGTCGGGGAAGGTGCGCGCCGCGTAGCCGAGCACGGCCGGTTCGGCGGCGATGATGGCATCGCAGCCCAGCGCCGCCGCGCGGTCGACGGCGGCTTCCCACAGCGGCAGGCGCGCGCTGTCGGGATAGGTGTTGAGCGCGAGGTAGACCTTCGCGCCGCGTGCGTGCGCGTAGCCGATGCCGGTGCGCAGCGTGGCGTCGTCGAAGTTCAGGCCGGGGAAGGCGCGCGCGTTGGTCTCGTCGCGGAAGCCGGCGTAGACGGCGTCGGCGCCCGCGTCGACCGCGGCCTGGAGGGCGGGCAGGTTGCCGGCGGGGCAGACCAGTTGCATGGCGCGTCTCCGGGCGAGGGTGCGGCATCGTCGCAGCCGGCCTCGCGGCGCGTCCTTGACCTGCGTCAACCGCGGCCGGCGTCGCCTTAAGCGGCGCATAAGCCGGCGGCGGTGGAATGCGTGCCGTGGGCGATCCGCCCATCCACGGAGAAACGACATGAAGACCCTTGCCACCCTCGCGCTCGCCGCTGCGGCGGCGCTGCTGTCCACCACCGCGATCGCCGGCGCGAAGTGCACCGACGCCCCGCGCGCGAAGTGGATGCCCGAAGCGCAGATGAAGGCCCGGCTGCTCAAGGACGGCTACACCATCGACAAGTTCAAGGTGTCCGGCACGTGCTACGAGATCTATGGCCAGGACAAGGCCGGCAAGGACGTCGAGATCTACTTCGACCCGACCGACGGCAGCGTCGTGAAGCGTCGCGACCGCGACGAGGACTGAGGAGGCGCGCATGGACGCCATCCCCCGTTCCGCGGCCGGCCGGGAGGCCGGCCGCGCCGCGGCGCCGCAGGTGAAGGTGTGGGATCCGCTGGTGCGGTTGTTCCACTGGTCCCTGGCAGCCTGCATCCTCGGTGCCTTCCTGGTCGAGGAGGGCGATGCGGCGCACCGGTTCCTGGGCTACACCGCGCTCGGGCTGGTCGCGTTCCGCGTGCTCTGGGGCGTCGTGGGCAGCCGGCACGCGCGCTTCGGCGATTTCGTGCGCGGGCCGGGCGCGGTGCTCGCGTACCTGCGCGATCGCCTGGCCGGCCGATCGCAGCGGCGCCTCGGCCACAATCCCGCGGGCGCCGTGATGATCCTGCTGTTGCTGGCGGGCGTCACCGCGGTGGGGCTCACGGGCTGGATGCAGACCCTGGATGCGTTCTGGGGCGCCGAGTGGCTCGAGGAGCTGCACGAGGCGCTGGCGTACGGCCTGCTCGCCTTCGTGGGCGCGCATGTCCTGGCGGCGCTGGTGGAGAGCGTGCACTACCGCGAGAACCTGGTCGCCGCGATGGTCCACGGCCGCAAGCGCGCGCTGGACCAGGACCCGCGCCAGTGACTTCCGGCGCGGGAGTTGCCCCAGGTCAAGGCCTCCCGCGCGCCTTTTGCCCATGCTGTGCCCATGCGCCTGCTGCTCGCCGAGGATGACCGTGCGCTGGGCCGCGCCCTGGCCGATGGCCTGCGCCACCTGGGCTACGCCGTCGACTGGGTCGAGGACGGGCGCCACGCGGACGAAGCGCTCCGCGACGGGGCGCACGCCGCGGCGATCGTCGACTGGAACCTGCCGCGGATGAGCGGCATCGACGTGATCTCGGCCCTGCGCCGGCGCGGCGACCGCACGCCGGCGCTGCTGCTGACCGCGCGCGATGCGCTCGATGACCGCGTGCAGGGCCTGGATTGCGGCGCGGACGACTACGTGGTCAAGCCCGTGCACCTCGAGGAACTCGCCGCCCGCGTGCGCGCGATGCTGCGGCGCGTGGAGGGCAATCCGGTCCCCCTGCAGCAGGTCGGTGCGCTCGTGCTGGATCCGGCGGCCCGCAGCGCGCGCCTCGATGGCGCCGCGCTCGACCTGTCGCCGCGCGAATACGCGCTGCTCGAGATGCTCGCGGCGCGCCCGGGCCGCGCCCTGTCGCGCGCGCAGCTCGAGGAGTCGCTGTACGGCTGGGGCGAGGAGGTCGCGAGCAACGCCGTCGAGGTGCACGTGCACCACCTGCGGCGCAAGCTCGGCGCCGACTGGATCCGGACCCTGCGCGGCGTCGGCTATGCGCTGTATCCGCCGGCGCGGGACGGTGTGCCATGCCCATGAAGCGGCCCTCGCTGCATCGCCGGCTGCTCTGGCTCGTGGGCGCGCCCGTCGTCGCGTTGTGGCTCGCCGCCGGCGCGTGGCTGTGGCAGCAGTCGAGGCACGAGACCGCGGAGATGTTCGACCGCGAGCTCGAGCGGACGGCGGCGAGCGTGCTCGCGGTGCTCGCGACCGCGCCCGACGGCGTGGGGCGGATCGCTGCCGCCGGGGCCTTGCCGGCGTTGCGTGGCGGGGATGGCAATGGCGAGCGCGACGGCGACGGCACGCGTCCCGAAATCGTCGTGCGCGACCGCGCCGGCCGTTCGTTGCTGGCTGCGTCCACGCTCCCGCCGCTGCCGGTGGCGCCCGGGGAACCGCATTTCCATGTGCTGGCGCATGCAGGCGAACGCTGGCGCGTGTACCAGCGCTGGGATGCGGCCGGGCGCCACTGGATCCAGGTCGCCGCGCCGCTGCACGACCGCGACGAACTGCTGGCCGCGCACGCGCGCGCGCTGCTGGTGCCGCTCGCCGGGCTGTTGCTGCTGCTGCCGATCGCGCTCTGGCTCGGGCTGCGCCTGGGCCTGGCCCCGGTGCGCGCGGTGTCGCGCGCGATCGAGGCGGAGCCGGCGCGGCCGCCGCTGCTGACCCGCGACGACGTGCCCGCCGAGCTGCTGCAGATGACGCGCGCGCTGGACGCGCTGGTCGCCGGCCTCGACGCCACGCTGGCGCGCGAGCGCCGCTTCACCGCCGACGCCGCGCACGAGCTGCGGCATCCGCTGTCGGTGCTGCGGATGGAACTCGACCTCGCCGGCGCCAGCGATGACGCGGCCGCGCGCGAGCGCCACCTGCAGCGCGCGCGCGATGGCCTGGAGCGGATGGAGCGCCTCGTCGCCCAGCTGCTCACCCTGGCGCGCGTCGAGTCGCTCGACGGGCTCGAAGGCGCCGCCACGCCGCCGCCGGAAACCCTGTCGCCCGCGGACCTCGCCCGCGACGTGCTGGCCTCGGCTGCGGAACGCGCGGCGCCGCGCGGCATCACGCTGTCGCTGCAGGCGGACGAGGCCCTGCGCGTGCGCGGCAGCGCTGGCCTGCTGGCGATTGCGCTCGGCAACCTCGTCGACAATGCGATCCTCCACGGCCGCCCGCAGGGGCGCGTCGACGTCGGCGTCGCGCGACGGGGCGATGCCGTCGAACTGATCGTCGACGACGACGGCCCGGGCTTCGCGCCGGCGCAGGCCGGGCGCGTCGGCGAACGCTTCCTGCGCGGCGTCGGTGCGGGCGCCGGCAGCGGCCTCGGTCTGTCCATCGCCCAGGCGATCGCCACGCTGCATCGCGGCCACCTGGTCGTCGCGACCTCGCCTGCGGGCGGTGCGCGCGTCATCCTGCGGCTTCCTTCCTCCAACCCCCAACCCTGAGGACCACCCATGCGCACACTTCTCGCCATTGCCCTGGCCACGAGCCTCGGCACCCTCGCGCCGCAGGCCGCGGCGCAGCACCACGGCCACGCTCCCGCCGCCGCGCCGGCCGCGCAGGCGGCGACGCCTGCGGTCCGCTACGCCACCGACGCGCCGCTGCGCAAGGGCATGGCCGACATCCGCACCGCCGTCGGCATGCTCGAGCACGCGGAGCACGGCCACCTCGACGCCACGCAGGTGCGCAACCTCGCGGGGAACATCGAGCGCGCGATCGGCGGCATCATCGCCGAATGCAAGCTCGCGCCCGAGGCGGATGCGGCGCTACACGGCATCATCGGCCGGCTCGGGCAGGGCATCGCCGCGCTGAAGGAGGATCCGGCGGACACCGCGCCGGTGGCCGGCATGCGCGCCGCGCTCGACGATTACGCGCGGATGTTCGACGATCCCGGCGCAGCGCCCGCCGCCCCGGCTGCCACGCCGCGGCCGAGCTGAGAGGCCGCGCCGCCACCGGCCGCGACCCGCTGCCAGAGCGCGTCCACGCGCGCTTCGACCGCGGGATCCGGCCGGATCGGCCGCCCCCAGTCGCGCGTCGTCTCGCCGGGCCACTTGTTGGTGGCGTCGAGGCCGAGCTTGGAGCCCAGCCCCGCGACGGGGCTGGCGAAGTCGAGGTAGTCGACCGGCGTGTTCTCCACCAGCATCGCGTCGCGCGCGGGATCCACGCGCGTCGAGATCGCCCAGAGCACTTGTGCCCAGTCGCGCGGGTCGATGTCCTCGTCCACCACGATCACGAACTTGGTGTAGGTGAACTGGCGCAGGTAGGACCACACCGCCATCATCACCCGCCGCGCGTGGCCGGCGTACTGCTTGCGGATCGCGACCACGGCCACGCGGTAGGAGCAGGCCTCCGGCGGCAGGTGGAAATCGACGATCTCGGGGAACACGCGCCGCAGGATCGGCACGAACAGCTCGTTGAGCGCCAGCGCGAGCACGGACGGCTCGTCGTGCGGCGCGCGGCCCATGTAGCTGCCCTGGTAGATCGCATCGCGGCGCAGCGACATCCGCTCGATGGTGAGCACCGGGAAGGGCGCGACCGCGTTGTAGTAGCCGGTGTGGTCGCCGAACGGGCCCTCCGGCGCGGTATCGCCGGGGGCGATGTGGCCTTCGAGCACGATTTCCGCGCCGGCCGGCGCGTCGAGTCCGGTGAGGGCGCTGTGCCAGGTGCGGGTGCGCTCGCCGCGCAGCAGGCCGGCGAACTCGAATTCCGACAGCGAATCCGGTACCGGCGCCACGGCGGCGAGCGTGGTCGCGGGGTCGGCGCCGATCGCGACGAGCACCGGGAACGGCTGTCCGGGGTGGGCGCGCTGCCAGTCGGCGAAGTCGAGCGCGCCGCCGCGGTGCGCGAGCCAGCGCATGATCACGCGGTTGCGGCCGATCGGCTGCATGCGGTAGATCGCGATGTTCTGCCGCGGCTGACGCGTGCCGCGCGTCACGACCAGGCCGAGGGTGATCAGCTTGCCGGCGTCGCCCGGCCAGCAGCGCTGGATCGGCAGGCGGGCGAGGTGGACGGCATCGCCCTCGAGCACCTCGTCGCGGAAGGCGGCGTCGTGCACGCGCCGTGGCGCGACGTGCGCGAGCTGCGCGAACTCCGGCCACGCGCGCAGCGCCTGGCGCAGGTCGCCGGGCCAGCGCGGTTCCTTGAGCGAGGCGAGCAGCTCGCCGAGTTCGCGCAGGCTCGCGAGCGGCCGGCCGGCGAGCGCGGCCTCGATGCGTTCGCGCGCGCCGAACAGGTTGCCGAGCAGCGCGTGCGCGGAGCCGGCGGGCCGGGTCATCAGCAGCGCCGGGCCGCCGGCGCGCAAGGCGCGCTGGCACAGCGCGGTCGATTCGAGCTCGGGATCGACGGGTTCGTCCACGCGCGCGAGCTGCCCGCGCGCCTCCAGCTGCGCCAGGAAGCCGCGCAGGTCGTGATGGCTCATGCAGTGGGCGCGGCGACGGTCGCGCGCAGCGCCGCGAGCTGCGGCCGCGGATCGATGCCGCGCGCGGCCAGCCACGCCGGATCGAACAGGGTGTCGTGGTAGCGCTCGCCCAGGTCGCCGAGCAGGGTGACGATGGCGCCGCGCCGGCCGTCGTCGCGCATCGCCGCGGCGAGCCGCAGGCAGGCGGCGAAGTGCGTGCCGGAGGAGCCGCCGCGGCGGCGCCCGAGCAGTTCCTCGAGCAGCCAGGCGGCGGCGATGGATTCCGCATCGTCGACTTCGACCACCGCATCGACGATCTCGAACAGGAAGCCGGGCTCCACCGTGCGCCGGCCGATGCCTTCGATCACCGTCGGCCGCGTCGCCACGGCGTCGCGGTCGTCCTCGCGCCAGCCGTTGGCGAAGGCGGAGCCGGTCGGCTCCGCAACGCACAAGCGCGTGTCCAGGCCGCGATAGCGCAGGTAGCGGCCGATCGTCGCGGAAGTCCCGCCGGTGCCGGCGCCGCAGACGATCCAGGCCGGCACCGGGTGGGGTTCGCGCGCGAGCTGGCCGAGGATCGACTCGGCGATGTTGTTGTTGCCGCGCCAGTCGGTGGCGCGCTCGGCCAGCGCGAACTGGTCGAGGTGGCAGGCGCCGTCGAGCGCGATGTCGCGCGCGCGCTGCTGCGGGTCGACGCCCGGCGGCGTGAGCTCGCAGCGGCCGCCCAGCGCGCGCACGGCTTCGATCTTCTTCGGCGCGGTGCAGTCGGGCATCACCGCGGTGAACGGCAGGCCCAGCATGCGCGCGAACCACGCTTCGGAGATCGCGGTGCTGCCGGACGATGCGTCCACCACCGGCTGGCCTGCCTCCAGGCGCCCGTTGCACAGCGCGTACAGGAACAGCGAGCGCGCCAGCCGGTGCTTGAGGCTGCCGCTGGGATGCGTCGCCTCGTCCTTGAAGTAGAAGTCGATGCCGGGGAACGCCGGCAGCGCGAGGTGCAGCAGGTGCGTGTCGGCGGAACGCGCCGCCTCGCGGTGCAGCGCCTCCACGGCGCCGGCCACCCAGGCGCGTCCGCCGCGGCGTTCAGCGCAGGCCGGCACGGATGCGCTGCTCCAGGTGCGCGAAGTACAGGTCGATGTAGCTGATCCCGTTCTCGCGGTCGATCAGGTAGGGATTCATCAGCGTGTGGCGCAGGATCACCAGGCCGTCGTCCTCGCCCTCGGCGGGCGCGTCGAGGCCGAGCGCAGCGAGGATGCGCGCGCGGTCGCCGCCGTCCAGCGCATCGAGGCGCAGCGAGGTGACCGAGCCGAAGAATTCGTGCGCCTGCAGCGGCTGCCGCGGGTTGCTGCGCAGCCCGTCGTGGAGTGCGCGCACGAAGGCGCTGGCACCGGAGACGCGCCGGTTGCCGCGCGGGTTCACGGCCAGGCACACGAGGTTGGTATCCGGCGCGAACGGCACGCAGGCCGCGGCGACGTCGGCGACGGCGGAGGCGAGCCGCTGCGCGCCGGCGTGGAAGGCCTCGGCGGCCTCGATCGAATGCCGCTGCAGCTGGCCGAAGCCGGTGTGGTCCAGCGGCAATACCTTGTGGGTCACGTGCACGGCCGCGGCCGCGGCGCCCGCCTTCGAGCCCTCGATGGTGTACAGGCCGAGGCTGCGGTAGTGCGCGAGATAGTCCGGCGGGGTTTCGCCGTGGAAGACGTAGTCCGCGCCCTCGGCGAGCAGCGCCATCGCGCGATGGTCGCGGCAGGCGAACGCGCCGGCGCCGTAGGGCAGGTAGCCGAGCTTGTGCGGGTCCACGGTGATGGAGTCGGTGCGGGCCAGCGCGGCGAATGCGGCATGCACGTGCGCCGAGGGGAAGGCCTCGAAGCCGTCGGCGACGGCCGCGCGGCTGCGCAGGCTGCCGTCCGGGTTGCGGAACAGCGACGCGAGGTAGCCGCCCCAGGCGGCATCCACGTGCACGCCGAAGCCGAAGCCGCGCGCCTGCGCCGCATCGCGCACGTCGCAGATGCGGTCGATCGGGTCGATGCTTCCGTATTCGGTGGTCCCGAGCACGCCGACCACCAGCAGCACCGGCTGCCCCTCGCGCTCGCAGGCCGCGATGCGCGAGGCCAGCGCATCGGCATCCATGCGCATGCCGCGCTGCGGCACCGCCCGCAGTTGCGCGCGCCCCAGGCCGAGCAGCTTGAGCCCCTTGCTCCAGGAGTAGTGCGCGGTGCCCGGCGCGAGCACGACCGGCACGCGCAGGTCGCGATGCCGGTCGAAGAATCCGGCGATGCCCAGCTGCTCGAGACGCTGCGCCTCGACCCGTGTGCGCCACTCGCGGCGCTCGCGCGGCGCCAGCTGGCCGAGCCAGTCGTGCCAGCGCTGCAGCAGGGCGACGCCGGCATCGTGGCCGAGGTCGAAGGCCGCGCGGTCGTCGTCCGGCAGGTCGTCCAGCGGCACCCGTGCGGCGCGCAGCGCGACCGGGAAGGCCTTCAGCGCCAGCGCCAGCCGCAGCGCCTGCAGGTTGGCCGAGGTGCCGCCCGACGTGAGGTGGCCGAACGCGCAAGCCGCCCGCGCCGGATCGTGCGGATAGCCGAGCATCCGCGCCAGTTGCAGGCCGGCGCGGACCTCCAGGTCCACCGTCACCGGCGCCGCGTCCTCGCTGACGTTGTTCGGGTTGTACGGCAGCGTCAGGATCTGCGCCGCCAGGCCCGGCAGCAGCAGGTCGGAGACCATGTGCCCGAGGTAGCGCGGGCTGTGGAACGGCACCGATTGCTTGAGCGCGGCGGAGAGCTGGTGCAGTTCGCGGCGCATGCGCGCCTCGAGCTGCACGTAGCCGGGCCGTTGCGTCGCGCCGGTGGGGATCGCCGGCGGATCGGCGGGGTGGAAGTTGCGCCGCCAGTACACGTGGTCGCGCAGGAACTCGACCACCAGCTTCTCGAGCAGGCCGTCGTTCTCGCCGTAGGGGCCGAGGAAGCAGGCGTCCACCATGCCCGCGGGTTCGGGCGTGCGCGTTTCCATGTCCATGCGGCCTCAGCCCGCGAACTTCAGCAGCCACCCGGCGGGGTGGTGCATGCGGGCGATGCCGAACGCGGTGGCGTAGGCCAGCAGCGCCGCGGCGTAGAAGCCCGCGCGCGCGACGCCGCCGCGGCGGGTGCGCATCATCGCGATGCCCAGCACGATGTAGGCGGCGACGAAGCACAGCTTCACCGTCAGCCAGTGGTTGGCGAACATCGCGCCGGGCAGGATCGTCAGCAGCATCAGCGCCGCCGTCAGCAGCACCGTGTCGATGGTGTAGCTGCCGTAGCGCACCAGCGCGTGCCGCGGCCACGCCTGGCCGGCGAGCACGCCGAGGCCGCGCAGCGCGAACAGCCCGCCGCTCAGGCACACCGCCAAGATGTGCACCTGGCGGATCTGCGGGTAGAACTCGATCATGCCGCCGGCGGCCATCGGCGCCTCAACCCGGCCGGCCGTCGATGCGCGGCGTGCCGTAGATGCGCAGCGAGCGCAGCACCCACGGTGCGAACGCGAGCAGCCAGCCGGCGGCGGCCAGCGCCTGCCATGCCATCTGGTCGGGCACCAGCTCGGCGACGATGCGCAGCACCGCGACCAGCTGCAGCGCGGCGAAGGCGAACGCCGCCGCACCGCCGAGCTCCAGCGCCCGCCCCGAGTGGCCCTGCGTCACCCGCGTGACCATCGCCACCAGCAGGCTGCCGAAGAAGCCGATGAACAGCGCGTGCGCCGGCGCGCGGCCGAGCACGAAGCCGCCGCCCGTCGCGTACACCACCGACTGCGCGACGTACAGCGCGAGCGCGACGGGAAGCCAGGCATAGCCGCGGAACAGCACGTGCAGCAGGGCGCGCTGCGCAGGATTGCCGCGCATGCCGTCGGCGCCGGCGCCGGCGCGCGGCCAGTTGCGCCACAGCCAGGTGCAGGCGAGCGCGAGCAGCGGCGCATCGGCGAGCCACAGCCATTGGTAGGCGTGCACGAGTTCCAGGCACAGGTGCAGCAGGGCCAGCGGCCAGAACGCCCCCAGCGCCCACAGCGGCCGCCAGGGCCTGTAGCCGGGGACCATGTTCCCCGCGAAGAACGGGAACATGCGGTGCGCGACCGTGAAGTACACGGGCAGCAGCAGGCCCCAGGTGCCGATCTTGATCGAGGCGAACACCAGCCGCGCATCGTTCGTGTGCAGGTAGGCGGCATACGCCAGGAAACCGGCGAAACCGAGCAGCATCGCGCCCGCGCACGACACCGCGTGCCAGGTCTTGCCGCCGTCGCGCCAGACCCAGCGCAGCAGGTAGAACAGGCCCGTCGCCCAGCCGGCGATGGTGAACACCGCGCCCAGGTGCAGCAGGTGCTGCGGACCGAATGCGCCGCCCAGCGTCAGCAGCTGCCCGCCGAACAGGCCGACGCCCACCGGCACGTAATGCCAGCGGCCGATGTCGTCCAGCCCCATCCAGCGCGGGAACACCGTGAGCAGGAACCCGAACATGAAGGGTGCCAGCACCTGGTACTGCATGACGATGGCGTGGATCCAGCCGCCGTACACCGCCGGCTGGCGCAGCCCGAGCACGTGCCAGCGCGTGTCCACCAGCCACAGCGTCCACCACGCCATGGCCAGCAGCACGTTGCCGGCGCCGACCGCGAACATCAGGCGGTGCGGCGCCTGCGCGAGGAAACGGGGGGAGGGCATCGCGTCCATGGTTCAGCCGCTGCAGCCGCCGCAGCACACCGACGGCAACTGCCGCAGCCGCGCGCCGTCGGCGGGCATGCCGGCCCCCGCCAGGCAGGCCAGCAGCTCCGCGCGCGTCAGCACGGTGGCCATGCGGATGGTCCGGCCATCCACGTCGAGGTCCACCACGGCCGCCGGGTCCAGCTCGACGATGGCGCGGTCCAGCGGCGACACGTCGGGCATCGCGACCGGCGATTCGAAGGCGAACTCGGCCATGGCCTTACTCCTTGTCCTCCGCGCGGCGCGGGGCGATCCACAGCCGCAGCATGAACCAGCACAGGGCGAGCGCGCCGATGCTGAAGATGGTGTCGCCCGGAACGCGCATCCACACCAGCATGTCCACGATCGGCTTGTTCATGAAATCCGCCGAGCGCGCATACCAGTAGCCGTGCTCGATCGCCGCCAGCAGCTGCATCGTGCCCAGCGGCAGCAGCGTGAGCAGCGCCATCAGCGCCAGGCCGATGTTGAGGCACCAGAACGCCACCTTCAGCGCGCCGCCGTTCCACTGCAGGTGCCCGCGCAGGCCGCGCATGCAGAACAGGACCAGCGCGATGCCGAGCATGCCGTACACGCCGAACAGCGCGGTGTGGCCGTGGAGCGGGGTCAGGTTCAGGCCCTGCATGTAGTACAGCGACAGCGGCGGGTTGATCAGGAAGCCGAACAGCCCCGCGCCGACGATGTTCCAGAACGAGACCGAGATGAAGAACAGGATCGGCCAGCGGTAGCGCTGCATCCACGGCGTGGCCTGGCCGAGCTTCCAGGTGTGGTAGGCCTCGAAGCCGATGTAGGCCAGCGGCACCACTTCCAGCGCGCTGAAGCTCGCGCCCAGCGCGACCACCGCCGTCGGCGTGCCGACGAAGTACAGGTGGTGCAGGGTGCCGAGCACGCCGCCGGCCATGAACACGATGGTGGCGAACAGCACCGCCACCGCCGCGCTCGAGGCGCGGACCAGGCCGAGCTTGGTGAAGATCAGCGCCATCACCGCGGTCGCGAAGACCTCGAAGAAGCCCTCGACCCACAGGTGCACCAGCCACCAGCGCCAGTACTCGACCTCGGAGATGTGGGTGTGCTGGTTCCACATCAGCGCCGAGCCGAAGAACAGGCCGATGCAGACCGTGGACAGGAACAGCAGGCCCACGATCGAGCGCGTCGGCGACTTCGGCCCGCGCAGCACCGGCCACAACGCGCGGCCGACGAGGGTCAGCCAGAGCATCAGGCCGACGAACAGGAACCACTGCCAGAACCGGCCCATGTCGGCGTATTCCCAGCCCTGGTGGCCGAACCAGAAATTGGTGCTGCCGATGCCGAGCTTCTGCATCACCGCCAGCCACTGGCCCGCGAACGAGCCGACCACGATGACCAGCAGGCAGGCGAACAGGAAGTTCACGCCCAGGCGCTGGAACTTCGGCTCGTGCCCCGACAGCGCCGGGCCGATGTACAGCCCGGTGCCGAGCCACGCCACCGCGATCCAGAGCACCGCGAGCTGCGTGTGCCAGGTACGGGTGATCGAGTAGGGCAGCACGTTGGACAGGGCGTAGCCGTAGGCCTGCTGGCCCTCGACCTGGTAGTGCGCGGTGATCGCGCCGAGCAGGATCTGGACCACGAACAGCGCCAGCACCACCCAGAAGTACTTGGCGGTGGCGCGCATCGAGGGCGTGACCTTCAGCGCCGCGAACGGGTCGGCCTTCGGCAGGTCGACCGGCGCCTCGCCGCGGCCATGGCTCACCGCGTGGTGCCAGCCGAGCGCCGCGATGCCGGCGATCAGGAACAGCACGCTGAACGCGGACCACACCCACAGCGCCGGCGGCGCGCTGTTGCCGATCAGCGGCTCGGCCGGCCAGTTGTTGGTGTAGGTCACGCGCGAGGGCGCGACGCCGGGCTGCGTCGGCGCGAGCGTCCTGCCCGCTGCGGCGGGACGTTCGGTGCCCGCAGCCCAGGCGGTCCACCAGAAGAACGCGCTCAGCGCGCGGCGATGGCCGGCGTCGGGCACCGTGCCTTCCTTCATCGCGTACGCTTCGCGCAGTTCCGCGGTGGACGGATCGTTGCCGAACAGGCTCTCGTAGTGCGCGGCCACGTTCGAGATCGCGGCCAGGCGGTCGCGGCTGATCGTGATCGTGCCGGTGGCCGGGTCGTAGGTGTTGGTGCGCATCTCCTGCTGCAGGCGTCCGCGCAGCGCGGACTGCTGCTCGGGCGACAACAGGTCGTAGCGCGCCATGCTGTCGTCCTGGCGCGCCCACAGGTTCAGCAGTTCGACCGCTTCGCGGTGCAGCCAGTCGGCGCTCCAGTCCGGCGCGACGTAGGCGCCGTGGCCCCAGATCGAGCCGAGCTGCATGCCGCCCATCGACTGCCAGACCTCGCGGCCCTCCTCGATGTCGGCGCGCTTGAAGGCGACGGTGCCGTCGTCGGAGACGACCTGTTCCGGGATCGGGGGCGCGGCGCGGAAGATCTCGCTTCCGGCCCAGAGCAGTACGCTGAACGACACCACCAGCAGGGTGGCCAGGACGATCCAGAGCTTGCGGGTGTTTTCCATGGGCTTCTCCCGGGATTGGCGGCATGGTGCGGACCGGAGGCCCGCGCGACCATGACCCAGGTCAAGCCATGGCCGCTACGGTTGCTGGAGGATCGCTCCGGCGATGTCTTCGAGTCGCTTGCGGTCGGCCAGCTCGACTTCGCGCCGGTCGACCTGGATCAGGCCTTCGTCGTTGAAGCGCTTGAGCACGCGGCTCACCGTTTCCGGGGCCAGGCGCAGGTAGTTGGCGATGTCGGTGCGCGACATCGTGAGCTGGAAGCGCTCGGCGGAGAAGCCGCGCGCAGCCAGGCGTCGCGACAGGCGGATCAGGAACGCGGCCATGCGTTCGTCCGCCGACCAGTCGCCGGCCAGCAGCGAGGCGGTGCCGATGTCGCGGCTGAGCAGCTGGAACAGCGTCTGCTGCAGGCGCGGCAGGCGCGTGGCGAGCACCGAGATCTTCGGGAAGGAGAACCGGCACAGCGTGACCGTGTCCAGCGCGATCGCGTTGCAGGGGAAGCGGTCCTCGGCGATCGCATTGAGCCCGATCACCTCGCCGGGGAGATGGAAGCCGAGCACGTGCTCGCGGCCGTCGCGGTCGATGGTGTAGGTCTTGACCGTGCCGGCGCGGACCGCGGCGATCGCCTCGAAGGGGTCGCCCTCGCGGAACACGTGGTCGCCGGCGTGCAGCGGGCCGATGTGCTCGACCAGCATGTGCAGGTCGCGCAGCTGGCTCTTGTCCATGCCCTGCGAGAGGCAGGCGTGCGAGAACGCGCAGGTGGAGCAGAAGGTATAGGCGTCGCCGTCGTCCGCGACGATGTTGCGGTTGACCCGCGGGAATTCGGTGGCGCTCATGACCTTCGCTCCGGAAGGCGGGGTCGGGTCAGATCGCGCGGGAGAACCGTGGCGCGGCGTCGGTGGCCGGCTTCAATCCGGCGTGGGGCGCGAGGTATCGGTCGAAGCACATCGCAATATTACGCAACAACAGGCGTCCCTGCGTAGTCGCCGCGATGCGGTCCGGGCCGATCCGGACCAGGCCGTCGGCCTCCAGCGGGGCCAGCTGCGCCAGCGCGTCGGCGAAGTAGCTGGCGAAATCCACGCCGTGGCGCCGTTCCAGCGCCCGGATCGGGATCTCGCCCTGGCACATCAGGTGCTGGATCAGGTCCGCGCGCAGCACGTCGTCCTCGTCCAGCTGCAGGCCGCGGAAGACCGGCAGGCGGCCCTCGTCCAGCGCCACCTGCCAGCTGGGCAGGTCGCGCGGGTTCTGGCTGAAGCTGTCGCCGATGTGGCTGATCGCGCTCACGCCCAGCCCGACCAGGTCGCTGTCGGCGTGGGTCGTGTAGCCCATGAAGTTCCGGTGCAGGGTGCCGCGCTCCTGCGCCTGCGCGAGGTCGTCGTCGGGCAGGGCGAAGTGGTCCATGCCGATGTAGACGTAGCCGGCCGCGGTGAGCTTCTCGATCGCCAGTTGCAGCAGCGACAGCTTGGTCGCCGGGTCCGGCAGTTGCGAGGCGTCGATCTGCCGCTGCGGCTTGAACAGCGAGGGCAGGTGCGCGTAGCTGTAGACCGCGAGGCGGTCCGGGCGCATGTCCACGACGGTGTCGAGGGTGCGCGCGAAGCCTTCGGGCGTCTGCTTCGGCAGGCCGTAGATCAGGTCGATGTTGACCGAGCGGAAGCCCGACTCGCGGCACGCGTCGACCACCGCGCACGTCTCCTCCACCGACTGGATGCGGTTGACCGCCTCCTGCACCGCTGGGTCGAAGTCCTGCACGCCGAAGCTGGCCCGGTTGAAGCCGAGCGCGCCGAGCGCGCGCACGTCCGGCGCGTTGGTGAAGCGCGGATCGAGCTCGATGGACAGGTCGCGCGTGGGCGACTCCGAGAAGCGGAACTGGCTGCGCAGGGTGTCCAGCAGTTCGCCCAGCTGCGCCGGCGACAGGAAGTTGGGGGTGCCGCCGCCGAGGTGCAGCTGGATCACCTCGCGGTCGCGGTCGAACAGCTGCGCGGTGAGCGCGATCTCGCGGTACAGGCGGACCAGGTAGGCGGCGCCGCGCGCGAGGTCGCGGGTGATGATGCGGTTGCAGCCGCAGTAGAAGCACGGGCTCATGCAGAACGGCACGTGCACGTACAGCGACAGGCGGCGGGGGATCGGGTCGCCGTTGCTGGCCGCGGCCGCCGCGCGCAGTTCCGCCTCGCCGAAACCCGCATGGAATTGCGGGGCGGTCGGGTAGGAGGTGTAGCGCGGGCCGGGCCGGTCGTAGCGGCGCAGCAGGTCGGCGTCGAAGCGTGGATTGGCGAGCATGGGGCGCAGTATGCGCACGCAAGTGCCTGTTCGCCTTGACCCTGGTCAAACCGGTCGCGCCTTCGGGGCTGGTGAGCGGTCAGGGCCTCCGGGGCAGGGCGGCGCGAATGCGTGTGTGTGGTCCGCCGCGTCGACGAGTCGTCCAGGACTCACGCCGCGGGCGCGGGCCATCCATGGCCCGCTCGGCCCACACACACGCATTCACGCCGCCGCGCCAAGCGAGGCTCCCCGCTTCTTTTCACCCAGGAACGGGGAACCGCGGCGTGCGGAGGCGGTGGAAGCGTGCGGGGAGCTGCGGTCATGCAGCGGCGGCGAGCGGCGGGGCGACGGGCGCGATGGAGGCGAGCGCGGACTGCATGGAGGCAGCGCGCTGCTCCGGCGAGACCGCGAGGCCCTCGGCGCGCACGAACGCCACGTCGTCGATGCCCATGAAACCGAACATGTGGCGCAGGTACGGCTCCTGGAAATCCATGCCGCTGCTTTGGTGGAAGCCGCCGCGGCTGCTCGCCACGACCACTTCCTTGCCCCCGGCAAGGCCCTCGGCCATGCCCTGCGCGTTGTAGCGGAAGGTCCTGCCGGCGACCGCGAGCCGGTCGATCCAGGCCTTGAGCGTGGACGGGATGGCGAAGTTGTACATCGGTGCGCCGACCACGACGACGTCGGCCTCCAGGAATTCGCGCAGGACCTCTTCCGCGGCGGCGGCTTCGGCCGGGTCGGCCTTGGCCAGCGAGCCGCCGCTGAGGTGCGGCAGCGGCGAGGCGGCGAGATCGCGGTAGGTGACCTGGAGGGACGGGTCGGCGGCCTTGCGGGCGGCCACCACGGCGGCGCCGAGGGTGCGGCTGGCGGAGTGCTCGCCGAGGATGCTGGAGTCGATGTGGAGGAGTTTCATGGTCCTGTCTGCCTGTCCGGATGCGGCGGGGCCGCGATGGGGACCATGGTCGATCGTTGCGATTCCGGGATAAATATGGTGCGATATCACTGTGCGTTCCATATTTGGAACTACCTTCCGGAGCCGCGATGCAGGACCTCAACGACCTCTATTACTTCGCCATGGTCGTGGACCACGGCGGTTTCGCGGCCGCCGAGCGTGCGCTGGGCATTCCCAAGTCGCGCCTGAGCCGCCGCATCAGCCAGCTCGAATCCGACCTGGGCGTGCGCCTGCTGCAGCGCTCGACGCGGCGCTTCGCCGTGACCGACGTCGGCCAGGGCGTCTACCGCCACGCGCAGACCATGCTCGCCGAGGCGCAGGCCGCGCGCGAAGTGGTGGACCGGCTCAGCGCGCAGCCGCGCGGCACGGTGCGGGTGAGCGTGCCGGTGAGCCTGGCGCAGCAGGAGATTCCCGCGTTGCTGCCGGATTTCCTCGCGCTCTATCCCGAAGTGCGGGTGCAGCTGCTGGTCAGCAACCGCCGCTTCGACCTGATCAACGAAGGCGTTGACGTCGCGCTGCGCGTGCGCACGAAACTGGAGGACGACGGCAGCCTGGTGATGCGCACCTTCGGGCCGATCCAGAGCCTGCTGGTGGCGACGCCGAAATACCTCGACGGCATGGGCCGGCCGAAAGTGCCGGCGGACCTCGCCGGCCACGTCACGCTGAGCATGAGCGAGGAGGAACACGCGCAGCAGTGGACCCTGCACGGGCCCGGCGGCGCGGTGGAGACGGTGGCGCTGCGGCCGCGCGTGTCGGGCTTCGATTTCCCGATGCTGCGCTCGCTGGTGCGCCAGGGCGTCGGCATCACGCTGTTGCCGGAGAACATGTGCGCCGAGCTCGTGCACGGGGGCGAGCTGGAAGTCGTGCTGCCTGACTGGCGCCTGCCCGAAGGCATCTGCCACGCCGTGTTCGCTTCGCGCCGCGGGCTGCTGCCGGCGGTGCGGGTGTTCATCGATTTCCTGGCCGAGCGGCTGCCGCCGCTGCTCGACGCCGCGCGCGTCAACTGCTGCGAAGGCCGGGGCAAGCGCCGGAAATAGCTGGCGGAGAGGGTGGGATTCGAACCCACGGTCGTGTCGCCACGACGGCGGTTTTCAAGACCGCTGCCTTAAACCGCTCGGCCACCTCTCCCTGCAGCCATTGTAGGGCCGACCCATGGCCGGCTGCGCGTTGACGCATGGTCTCGCGTGGCGCGCGTCCGGCGGCGCGCCTAGGCTCGGGCGCATGCCGATCCGCGTCCTGCTCATCGACGACCATGCGCTGGTGCGCACCGGGATCCGGCTGCTGCTGGCCGATGCGGGCGACATCGAGTGCGCGGGCGAGGCGGCGACGGGCGAGGAGGGCCTGGCGCTGGCGCGCCGCCTGCGCCCGGACGTGGCGCTTTGCGACCTGCACCTGCCCGGCATCAGCGGGCTGGAGGTGACGGCGCGGATCGTGCGCGGCGGCTGGGGCACGCGCGTGCTGGTGGTGTCGGTGCTGGAGGACGGGCCCATGCCCAGGCGGCTGCTCGAGGCCGGCGCCGACGGCTACGTCGGCAAGAACTGCGATGCGGCGGAACTGGTGCGCGCGGTGCGCACGGTGGCCGCGGGGCGGCGCTATCTCGCCGGCACGATCGCGCAGGCGCTGGCGCTGTCGGGCGTCGCCGGTGGAGGCACGCCGTTCGATGCGCTGTCGGCGCGCGAACTGGAAGTGGCGATGCTGCTGCTGCGCGGCCTGCGCCAGGAGGACATCGCGCGCAGGCTCAGCCTGAGCGCGAAGACCGTCAACACGCACAAGTCGCGGTTGTTCGGGAAGCTCGGCATCCGCGACAGCATTGCGCTGGCGCGGATGGCGGGGCGGCACGGGCTGGCCGAGCCGCTCTAGGCGTCGTGCCGCGCGTCAGGAGGCGTCGCGCTGCGCTTCCGCTTCGGCCGCGGCGTCGGCGGCCTGCGCCGGATCCGGGGCCACGGCGGAGACGACGGCGGGCTCGATGCTGTCGGGCGTGGCGGCGTCCTCGCCCGCATCCTCGACGGGCTCGGGCGCGGCCGGCAGCGGCATCGCGTCGAACAGCCCGGCGTTCGCCGGCGGGGCCATCGGCTCGACGCTCGCCGGGCGCATGGCCGCGGCGTCCACGGGAAGCGGCTCGATCGATGCGGAGGCATCGGC
>JBDZUW010000025.1:0-14774 GCA_040255375.1 Luteimonas sp.
ACTTCAACCCCGCGTGCGCGATGGCCGGCAAGGTGTGCGTGGCCGAGGTCGAGGAAGTCGTCGAGGTCGGCGCCATCGATCCGGACGAGGTGCACCTGCCCGGCATCTATGTCGACCGCATCGTGCTGAACGCGCATCCCGAGAAGCGCATCGAGCAGCGCACCATCCGCCAGGAGGCGAAGTGATGGCCTGGTCCCGCGACGACATGGCGAAGCGCGCCGCGCAGGAGCTCACCGACGGCGCCTACGTGAACCTCGGCATCGGCCTGCCGACGCTGGTCGCCAACCACATTCCGGAAGGCGTGGACGTCTGGCTGCAGAGCGAGAACGGCCTGCTCGGCATCGGCCCGTTCCCGACCGAGGCCGAGATCGATGCCGACCTGATCAACGCCGGCAAGCAGACCGTCACCGCGCGGCCGGGCGCCAGCTATTTCGGCAGCCAGGATTCGTTCGCGATGATCCGCGGCGGGCACATCGACCTGGCGATCCTCGGCGCGATGGAAGTCACCGACCAGGGCGACCTCGCCAACTGGATGGTGCCCGGCAAGATGGTGAAGGGCATGGGCGGCGCGATGGACCTGGTCGCCGGCGTGCAGCGCGTGGTCGTGCTGATGGAGCACACCACGAAGGCGGGCGAGCCGAAGATCCTGCCGAAGTGCACGCTGCCGCTGACCGGCGTGGGCGTGGTGAACCGCATCATCACCGACCTCGGCGTGCTCGACGTGACGCCGCAGGGACTCGCGCTCGTCGAGCTCGCCTCGGGCGTCACGCTCGACGAGCTGCGCGCGAAGACCGGCGTCCCGGTCGCGGCCGGCGCCTGACGGGGCCGCGACATGGAGCCGCAGGCGATGGACATCGAACGCGACGTGATGGAGTACGACGTCGTCACGGTCGGCGCGGGCCCGGCCGGGCTGTCGTTCGCGATCCGGCTGAAGCAGCTGGCGCCGGAACTGAGCGTCTGCGTGATCGAGAAGGGCGCGACGGTCGGCGCGCACATCCTGTCGGGCGCGGTGATCGAGCCGGGTCCGCTCGACGCGCTGTTGCCCGGCTGGCGCGACAACCCGCCGCCGGTCTGCGTGCCGGCGACCGAGGACGAATTCTGGCTGCTGACGAAGACCGGCGGCCGCAAGCTCCCGGTGCCGCCGGGCATGCGCAACCACGGCAACTTCATCGTCAGCCTGGGTGCGCTGTGCGCTTGGCTGGCGCCGCAGGCCGAGGCGCTGGGCGTGGAGATCTATCCGGGCTTCGCCGCCGCGAGCGTGCTGCACGACGACGACGGCCGCGTCGCCGGCGTGCGCATCGGCGACATGGGCGTGGCGAAGGACGGCACGCACAAGCCTGGGTTCACCGCCGGCATCGACATCCGCGCGAAGCTGACCGTGTTCGCCGAGGGCGCGCGCGGCAGCCTGACCAAGCAGATGGTCAAGCGCTTCGGCCTGGACCGCGACAGCGATCCGCAGGGCTATTCGATCGGCATCAAGGAGCTGTGGCAGGTGCCGGCCGGGCGCGTGTCGCCCGGGAAGATCGTGCACAGCTTCGGCTGGCCGGCCGACAACGCGACCTACGGCGGCAGCTTCCTGTACCACCTCGACGGCGACCGCATCGCGCTGGGCTACGTCAGCGGCCTCGACTACCGCGACCCCGACTACAAGCCGTGGGAAGCCTTCCAGCAGTGGAAGAACCATCCGTCGGTCGCCGCGCTGCTCGAGGGCGGCAGCATCCTGTCCGCCGGCGCGCGCGCGATCGTCACCGGCGGGTACCAGTCCTTGCCCAAGGTCGAGATGCCGGGCGCGCTGCTCGTCGGCGACGGCGCCGGGCTGCTCAACGTGCCGAAGATCAAGGGCACGCACCAGGCGATCCGCTCCGGCATGCTCGCTGCCGAGCACGTCGCCGCGCAGGCAGCCGCGGGCACGCTGCGCAGCGACGGCTTCGATGCGAAGCTGCGCGCCTCCGATGCGATGAAGGAGCTGCGCGCGGTCCGCAACGTCAAGCCCGGCTTCAAGCGCGGGCTGTGGTTCGGCATGCTCAATGCCGCCTGGGAGACGATGACCGGCGGCCTGTCGCCGTGGACGCTGCGCAACAAGCCCGACTGGTGCTCGCTGGAGAAGAAGCGCGCCGACGGCGCCGAGCAGGTGCGGCGCGATTACGTGCAGCGCACGCTCGCGCCGCGCGACCGCCTGCAGGGCGTGTACTTCGCCGCGACCGCGCACGACGAGGACCAGCCGGTGCACCTCGTGGTCCACGACACCAGCGTCTGCGTCGACCGCTGCACGGTCGAGTACGGCAACCCGTGCACGCGCTTCTGCCCGGCCGGCGTCTACGAGATGGTCGAGGACGCGGGCGGGCGCAGGCTGCAGGTCAACGCCGCGAACTGCGTGCACTGCAAGACCTGCGACATCAAGGATCCGTACGAGATCATCACCTGGGTGGCGCCGGAGGGTGGTTCCGGGCCCAACTACCAGAACCTCTGAGGCCGGTGGGGGCCGCGGCGCGGGAATGACCGGCAGGGTCCGCGAGGCATTCGCTGCCTTCCGGCGCGCGGTCGCGAACCGCGGCGGCGGCATCCGCGGCGCGGCCGCCGTGGCCGTTCGCGCCGCTTCGGTGGTGCGCGCGATGGGCCTGCCCGGACTCGCCAGCCGCCTTCGATCCGCCACGCGCTCCGCCCAGCCGCGCGCGCACGACCGGTCGCTGCCGCGTCCGCCGGCCGCGCCCCTGGCGCAGGTCCGGTTGCGCACCGGCATCGTGCTGCATCTGTTCCACGGCGATCTTCTCGAGGAGTTCCGCGGGTTCCTGGCCCACCTTCCGTTGCCGTTCGACCTGCTGGTCTCGGTACCGGACGAGGCGTCCCGCGCTCGTGCGCAGGCAGGTTTCGCGACGCTCCCCGGACTGCGCGAACTGCACGTGCGCGTCGTCGCCAACCGCGGACGCGACTGGGCGCCGCTGCTCGTGGATTTCCGCGACGAGGTGCGGGCGCTGGACGTCGTTTGTCACGTCCATTCGAAGAAGTCGTCGTACACCGGCCGCGAGCGCGACGACTGGCGCCGCAGCCTCCTGCAGTCGCTGCTGGGTTCGCCCGCCCGGGTCGGGTGGATCCTCGGCATGTTCCAGGCCGATCCGAGGCTCGGCCTCGTGTTCCCGGAAACGCACGCGTCGATGCCGTACTGGGCGCACGCATGGCTGCAGAATGCCGTCCTCGGCGCGGAACTGGCCGGCCGGCTCGGCTTCGATATCGATGCGGATGCGTCGTTCGACTATCCGGTCGGCTCGATGTTCTGGGCGCGCGTGGACGCCCTGGCTCCGTTGCTGGGACTCGACCTGCGCACCGCCGATTTCCCGGTCGAATCGGGCCAGACGGACGGGACGCTGCAGCACGCGCTGGAGCGGCTGGTTGCGCCCGCGGCGCTCCACGCGGGATTCCGCCTCGGCATCCTGGCCGGCGACGGAAGCGATGCGATGGCCGACGAGGGTCGGCGCAACTGGTGGCAGGCGCTGGAGGCCGACATCGCGACCCGCTTCCGCCACGCGTCGGTCGATTCGGAGCGAATCTCGCTAGACGTCTTCGACACGCTGCTGCTGCGGCCGTTCCTGTCGCCCGCCGGCCTGCACGATTTCCTCGACCACGTCGCTTCCGCACGTGGCTGGACGGGATTCGCCGCGTCGCGCCGCCAGGCGGAACAGGCAGCGCGGCTGGCGGCGGGTTGCGACCCCGACCTGGCCGCCATCCAGCGCGAGCTCGAGCGGCTTCGCCCCGACCTGCCGGCCGCGGCGTTGTTCCGGCTCGAGCGCGAGACGGATGCGGCGCACCTGCAACCGCGTCCCGGCGTCGTGGCCGCGCTGGCGCATGCCGGTGCGCGTCCCGTGGAGCTCGTATCGGATACCTATTACCGGGCTTCGGAGCTGCGCAGCTTGTTGCCCGCGGAGGTCGCGATGCGGGTCGGCGCGATCCGCGCTTCCTGCGAAACAGGCCAACGCAAGGATTCCGGCGCGGCGTGGCGAGCCATCGCCACCGCGCCGGGCGTCGAGCGGGCGCGCTGGCTGCATGTCGGTGATCATCCTTGCAGTGACGTGCAACGTCCGCTCGATCTCGGCTTCCATCCGCCGCTGCACGTGCTTCGGCCCGCCATGCTTCTCGAACTGGTGCCGGCCTTGCGGCCGCTCGTTCCCGGGCCGGCAGGAGCGCTCGCCTGGCAGGATTCGCTCTGGCTGGGCCTGGTCGCCAACCGTTTGTCCCGCGTCGCCGATTCCGATCCGGGGTGCTTCCGCGACGGCGATACGTTCGTCGTGCCGGACGCGGAAACGCTTGGATACGCGGTGCTCGGGCCGTTGCTGCACGATTTCGTCGCGTGGACGGCGCGGGAGGCGCTCCGCGACGGGAGCCGCGATCTCCTGTTCCTCGCGCGCGAGGGCTGGCTGTTCGAGCGCTGCTTCCGCCGCCTGGCCGCCTCCGCCCCGCGACTCCAAGGCGTGCGGGGCCAGTACTTCCTCGCTTCCCGCCGGGCCACAGGGCTGCCCAGCGTGCGCGACGAGGACGACCTGGCGCGGCTGCTCTCCGGCAGCTTCACCGGCACACTCGCGGCGCTGCTCCGCGCGCGGCTCGGCGACGAGGCCGCCCGGCTGGCCGCTGCGCACGGCCTCGACGGCGGAATGGCCTTCCTCCCGGAGATGCGCGACGAGATCGTGGGACGGCTGGCCCCGCTTTTGCCCGCGCTACGGTCGCTGGCCGAGGCCGAAGGCGACGCCTACCGCGACCACGCCGCATCCGTCCTGGAGATCCAAGGCGCGGGAACCCCGCCTCCGACGGTCGTGGACATCGGCTACTCCGGCACGCTGCAGGACAACCTGCAGCGATTGCTGGGACGGCGGCTGCGCGGTGCCTACATGGCCCTGCGCGCGTCCGCGCCGGCGACGGCGGACATGCGCGCGCGATATTTCGACGGCCGTGCGGGCGGCGATCCGTCGGCGTCGCCGATCCTTCGCAAGGACCTCCTGCTCGAAGCCCTGCTGACGTCGCCGGCTCCGCAGTTCTCGCACTTCGCGCGCGAGGACGGACGGATCGTGCCGCGATTCGTCGAGGGCACCGCGCCCGCGGCCCCCGCGCTCGTGGACGAGGCGCATGCGGGCGCGCTGGCCTTCGTCGACGACCTGCATCGCGTCGCGGGCGCGGACGCGCTCGACATGGCGTTCGACCAGCGCCTCTCGCAGGCCGCCCTGGGTTGCATCGCCGACGGGGTGTGGCAGCTGGGCCCTTGGGCCGCGGAGCTCGCCATCGACGACCACCATGCCGGTCGTGGGCAGGTGTCCCCGCTCGGATGACGCCGGCCGTGCGCGGCGTCGTCCGCGGCGCACGGCCGCGCGCTGCGGCGCGCGCTCAGCGGCGCTTCGCCTCCGCGGCGGCGCCGGATTGCAGCGTCCAGCCCGCGATGTCGTGGGCGATGGCCTGCACGGCCTGTCCGAAGGCCTGCGACACCTGCGCGACATCGGTCCCCGCCGCCGGCACCGACTGCGTGAACGTGCGGCTGGCGATCACGCCGCGCCCGCCGCCGTTGTCCAGCAGCAGCGCGCCCACCTCGATCGTCGCCGCCGGCACCGCGTTGCCCGCGTAGTCGGCGTCGAAGCGGCGCAGGTCCAGTTCGATCCGATGGTCGGCGGACATGCCGCTGCCCTGGCGCGCCACCGCGTGGAGCTTGCCCGAGGCTTCCAGCTCGCGCAGCAGCGCATCCTGCAACTGCTCGTCCGGCGCCTTCGCCCACAGCGCGCCCTTGTAGACCTGCAGTTCGCCAGGCGCCGGGCGCACGGCCATGCGCGTGGTGCCGACGATCCGCGAGGCCTCGGGCCGCGAGATCGAGAGCTGCCAGTCGAGCGCCGGCCACGACGGATCCGGCGATGGCGTCACCAGCGGCGCGTAGATCGTCGCGGGGTCGCGGCTTCCGCCCATCAGCGAGCATCCGCCCAGCGCGAGGCCCGCCGCGATCGCCGCGATCGCGACGCTCGCGATCGACGGCGCGGACCGCCGCTGGACGCGACGGCCGGCTCCCGCCTCCCGATTCCCCATTCCAGGCGTCTTCATTTCGGCTCGAACTCCTTCGGCGCGTCGCGCCCCAGCAGGTAACGCGCCGGGCTGCCTTCCAGCCGGTCGCTGATGCGGCGCAGGTCGCGGACCAGCGCGCGCAGCTCGGTGAGCGTCGGCCCGAGCTGGGCGAGCCCGTCGTTGGCGAAGCTGTGGATCGCGGCGCGGTTCTCGTCGATCACCGCGCTGGCGCCGCCCGCGGCGGCGTCGAGGCGGGTGAGCGTGCTGTCGAGCTTCGCGACCAGGCCCGGCAGCTTGTCCACGAGCTCGCGGTCGACGTCCTCGACGGTGCGGTTGGTGGTCTTCAGCGTGGCCGAAAGCTGCTCGCTGGCCTCGCGCGCGTTCACCACGAGCGCGCGCAGGTCGTCGCGCTGCGCGGCCACCGCGCCGGTCATCGATTCGATGTTCGCGAGGGTGCTGGCGATGCGCTTGACGTTGTCCTCGCTCAGCACTTCGTCCATGCGCGCGACGAGGCGGTTCGCGGTGTCGGCGATGTTCTGCAGCGCCGACGCCTCGGTGCGGATCACCGGCAGCTCCTCGCCGTTGCGCGCCACCAGCTCCGGCGCGTTCGGGCTGCCGCCGGTGAGCTGGATGAACGGCACGCCGGTGAGGCCGGTGATCGACAGCTTCGCGCGCGTGTCCACCTTCACCGGCGTTTCCGCCTTCACCTTCAGGCGCGCGATCACGCGGCGCGGATCCCGGGCATCGAGGTCCAGGGCCTCCACCGTGCCGATGGCGATGCCGTTGTACTGGACGGAGCTGCCCTCGGTCAGGCCGGTGACCGGTTCGGTGAAGATCACCAGGTATTCGCGCCAGTCGCGCTCGGAGGAGAACTTCGCCGCCCACAGCCCGAACAGCAGCAGGAACGCCGCGATGACGAGCGTGAAGGCGCCGATCAGGACGTAGTTCGCCTTGGTTTCCATGTCAGTCCGGGTTTCCCTTCGCGGATTGCGCGGCGCGGCCGCGCGGGCCGTTGAAGTACTCCTGGACCCACGGGTGGTCCAGCCGCTCCAGCTCGGCGACGGGCGCCACCGCCAGGATCCTGCGGTCGGCGAGCACCGCGACGCGGTCGCAGATAGCGTACAGGCTGTCGAGGTCGTGGGTGATGAGGAACACCGTCAGCCCCAGCGCCTGCTGCAGGGTCAGGATCAGGCGGTCGAAGGCGTCGGCGCCGATGGGGTCCAGGCCGGCGGTCGGCTCGTCCAGGAACAGCAGCGGCGGATCCAGCGCGAGCGCCCGGGCCAGGCCCGCGCGCTTGCGCATGCCGCCCGACAGCTGGGACGGCAGCTTGTCGATCGCGTCCGCCGGCAGGCCGGCGAGCTTCACCTTCAGCAGGGCGAGCTCGTAGCGCAGCGTCTCCGGCAGTTCCGGATGGTGCTCCTTGAGCGGCACCTGCACGTTCTCGCCCACGGTCAACGAGGAGAACAGCGCGCCGTCCTGGAACAGCACCCCGGTGTCGCGCTCGATGCGCAGCCGGTCCGCGGGATCGTCGGAGAGCGCATCGGTGCCGAGCACCTCGATCTCGCCGGCCTGCGGCCTGCGCAGGCCGATGATCGAGCGCATCAGCACGGACTTGCCGCTGCCCGAGCCGCCGACGACGCCGAGGATCTCGCCGCGGCGCACGTCGAGGTCGAGCCCGTCGTGCACCACCTGCTCGCCGAAGCGGTTGACCACGCCGCGCACGCGGATGATGGGTTCCTCGCCGGCCATCGTCACCAGTCCATCTGCATGAACCAGATCGCGGCGAACGCATCGAGCACGATCACCAGCGAGATCGTCTGCACCACGCTCGAGGTCGTGCGCTCGCCGATGGACTGCGCGGTGCCCTTCACCTGCAGGCCCTCCAGGCAGCCGATCAGGCCGATCACCAGCGCGAACACCGGCGCCTTCGACAGGCCGACCAGGAAGTGCCGCAGCTTCATGGTGTCCTCCATGCGCGCGAAATAGGCCTGCGGCGGGATGTCGAGCGCGTAGGCGCCGACGGTCATGCCGCCGAGCAGGCCGGCGATGTCGGCGACGAAGGCGAGCAGCGGCAGCATCACCAGCAGCGCGAGCAGGCGCGGGATCACCAGCACGTCCACCGGGTCCAGGCCGAGCGTGCGCATCGCGTCCACTTCCTCGCGGCTGACCATGGCGCCGATCTGCGCGGTGAACGCGCTGGCGGTGCGGCCGGCGAGCACGATCGAGGTCAGCAGCACGCCGAACTCGCGCAGGAACGCGATGTTGACCAGCTCGACGACGTAGATGGTGGCGCCGAAGTCGGCGAGGATGTTGGAGCCCAGGAACGCGATCACCGCGCCCACCAGGAAGGAGAGCAGGGCCACCAGCGGCACGGCGTCGAGGCCGACCTGCTCCATGTGCGCGACGGTGGCGGTGGGCCGGAATCGCCGCGGTTCCCTCGCCATCCGCAGCATCTTGGAGAGGTTCTCGCCGAGGAAGCTGACGAGCGCGACGATCTCCTTCCAGTTGTCGGCGACGGCGAAGCCGAGGCGGCCGAGCGCGGCGGCCACGCCGTATTCGCGCTTGCCGCGCGGGCGCTCGTCGACCACGTCCTCGATCGCGGCGACGAGGGCGTGGTGTTCCGGGCGGAACTCGAACGCCTCGAAGTCCATGCCGTTGCGGCGCGCATGGCGGAGCAGCTGCAGCACGCCGAGCGAGTCCAGCCGGGCGACGCCGGTGGCGTCCGCGGCCCGCACCCCGGCGGGCGCACCGCGCAGCGCCGCCGCGATTCCGTTCGCCTGGTCGATGGTCCAGCAGCCGCGCAGCCGCAGGCGTCCGCCTTCGGCGTCCAGGCCCGGGGGGAGCGTGCTGGCGACGGTCATGGTGGCCGAGCATACATGCTGCCGGGTGCAGGCCGCGCCCCGCGCATGCCATGCTTGCGCCATGGCCCGCACCGAAGCCGATTACGCCACCCGCATCGCCTTCGTGGTCGAACTGGCCGGGCACCTGCACGCCTACGGCACCACCGCGCAGCGCCTGGAGGGGGCGGTGATGGCCGTGGCGACGGAGCTCGGCCTGGACTGCGAGCCGATGTCGAACCCGACCGGCATGGTCCTCAGCTTCAGCGACCCGCGCCGGCCGCCGGGCGAGACCGACACCACCCGCGTGATCCGGATGCCGCCCGGCGACACCGACCTGGCCAAGCTCTGCGAGGCCGACCGCATCGCCGAGGAAGTCATGGCCGGCCGGCTCGGCATCGCCGAAGGGCACGCCGCGCTGCGCGCGCTGGAGAAGCCGCCGACGCGCCGCGGCAACGTCGCCATGGTGCTCGGCTTCGGCCTGGCCGCGGGTGCGATCGGCGGCCTGCTGCGCCTGCCGTGGCTGGACATCGCCACCGCCGCGTCCTCCGGGCTGCTGATTGGCCTGCTGGAACTGGCCTCGCGCGGCCGTCCGCAGATGCGCGAGGCGGGCGAGGCGCTCGCGGCGCTCGCCGCGGGCTTCGTCGCGATCCTGGTCGCGCGCTTCATCGGTCCGCTCAACCTCAACACGGTGATCATCGCGTCGCTGATCGTGTTCGTGCCCGGCATGACCCTGACCAATGCGGTGAACGAGCTCACCAGCCAGCACCTGGTCTCCGGCACCGCGCGTTTCGCCGGCGCGCTGGCCACGCTCATGAAGCTCACGGTCGGCTCGGCGCTGGCGCTCGCGCTGGCGCAGATGGCCGGCATCGAACCGCAGGTGCGCGCCTCGCGCCCGCAGCCCGACGTCGTCGAATGGATGGCGCTGGTGCTCGCGGCGTTCTCGTTCGCCGTGCTGTTCCGCGCGCGGGCCCGCGATTACCCGGTGGTGATGCTGGCGGCGATCGGCGGTTACCTGGTGTCGCGCATCGGGGGCGAGCTCTGGGGCAGCCCGGCGGGCATCTTCCTCTCGGCGCTGCTGGTTACCGCGGCCGGCAACGCCTATGCGCGCTGGGGCAAGCGCCCCGGCGCGGTCGTGCGCGTGCCCGGCATCCTGATGCTGGTGCCGGGCAGCGCGAGCCTGCGCGGCGTGATGACCGTGGTGCAGCAGCAGGACGCGGCGGTCGGCCAGAGCGCGGCGCTCGGCGTGCTCAACATCCTGCTCGCGCTGGTGGCGGGGCTGCTGTTCGGCAACCTGCTGCTGCCGACCCGCCGCAACCTCTAGGCGCCGAGGCGGGCGAGCAGCGCGGCGCGGTCGAGGTTCTCGGATTCGGCGGCGGTACGCGCGCGGTATTCGAACGTGCCCGACTCGAGCCCGCGGCCCGACACGACGACGCGGTGCGGGATGCCGATCAGCTCGATGTCGGCGAGCATCTGGCCCGTGCGCAGCCCGCGGTCGTCGAGCGCGGCGTCGATCCCGGCGGCGCGCAGGTCGCGGTACAGCGCCTCGGCGGCCTCGGCCACGGCGGGATCGTTCTTCGGATTGATGACGCACACCGCGACCTGCCAGGGCGCCATCGCCTCCGGCCAGACGATGCCGGCGTCGTCGTGGTTCTGCTCGATGGCCGCGGCCACGATGCGCGAGATGCCGATGCCGTAGCAGCCCATCAGCGGATGCACGGGCTTGCCGCCGGCGTCGAGCACGGTGCAGTCCATCGCCTTCGAATACCGGTCGCCGAGCGCGAACACGTGCCCGACCTCGATGCCGCGCGCCAGCGCGAGCGTGCCCTTGCCGTCGGGCGAGGGATCGCCGGCGACGACGCTGCGGATGTCGGCGACGACGTCGGGCTCGGGCAGGTCGCGTCCCCAGTTGACGCCGGCGAGGTGATGGCCGGCTTCGTTGGCGCCGACGACGAAATCGGCCATTGCCGCCACGCTGCGGTCGGCCACGACATGGACCGGCTTGCGCGCGCCGGGCACCGGCCCGAGGAAGCCGGGTTCGCTGCCCAGGTGCGCGAGGATCTCGGCCTCGGTCGCCATCCGGTAGTCGCCGAGCCCGTCGAGCTTGGCCAGCTTGATCTCGTTCACCGAATGGTCGCCGCGCACCAGCGCGAGCACGAAGCGCTCGTTGCCCTCCGCGTCGCGCCCCATCACCGCGATCGACTTCACCGTGCGCTGCAGCGGGATGCCGAGCAGCGCGGCGACGTCCTCGCAGGTCTTCTGCACCGGGGTGTCGACCTTGCGCATCGCCTCGGCGGCCGCGGGGCGCGGGCCCGGCGCGACCGCCTCGGCCAGTTCGATGTTGGCCGCGTAGTCGGAACCGTCTGAGAAGGCGATCGCGTCCTCGCCCGAGTCGGCGAGCACCTGGAATTCGTGCGACGCGCTGCCGCCGATCGCGCCGGTGTCGGCGAACACGGCGCGGAACCGCAGCCCCAGCCGCGCGAAGATGCGGCCGTAGGTGTCGTACATGTTGCGGTATTCGGCCTGCAGCGACGCCTCGTCGAGGTGGAACGAGTACGCGTCCTTCATCAGGAACTCGCGCGCGCGCATCACCCCGAAGCGCGGGCGGATCTCGTCGCGGAACTTGGTCTGGATCTGGTACAGGTTGACCGGCAGCTGCTTGTAGCTGGCGAATTCCTGGCGCGCGAAATCGGTGACCACTTCCTCGGCGGTCGGCGAGTAGCAGTATTCCTGCTCCTTGCGGTCCCTGATCTTGAGCAGCTGCGGGCCGAACTTCTCCCAGCGCCCGGTCTCCTCCCACAGCTCGCGGGGCTGGATCGTGGGCATCAGCAGCTCGATCGCGCCGCTGCGGTCCATTTCCTCGCGCACCACGGTCTCCACCTTGCGCAGCACGCGCAGCCCCAGCGGCGACCAGGTGTAGAGCCCGGCGGCGAGCCTGCGCAGCATCCCCGCCTTGAGCATCAGCTGGTGGCTGGCGATCTCGGCGTCGGCCGGGGTTTCCTTGACGGTACGGAGGTGGAACTGCGACAGGCGCATCGGTGGCTCGGGTCGGGGGTTGCGGACAGAACCCCCATTCTGCCACGCGGCCTAGCGTTCCTCGGGCTCCGACGGCTGCGCCGCGGCGGCGCCGCGGCATTTCGCATCGA
The DNA here is from genome assembly GCA_040255375.1 of Luteimonas sp. Classification (GTDB taxonomy): domain Bacteria; phylum Pseudomonadota; class Gammaproteobacteria; order Xanthomonadales; family Xanthomonadaceae; genus Cognatiluteimonas. The sequence continues at coordinate 12,011 of JBDZUW010000025.1, forward strand.
GGACGGCGCGCGCCAGGTTGCGCTGGCGGGTGCGGTCCGCATCGGACAGCGGCTTGTCCGGCTTGCCGTCGCCGTCGCTGTCCACCGTGAGCTGCCGGTCCCCGTCCAGCAGCGCCAGGTTGGCGCGCGCGGCCGCGCAGGCGGGATCCTCCCCGGTCGGCGCCCTGGCCTGCGGTGCGGCATCGCCGGTCTCCGCCGGCGGGGCGACCGCCTGGTGGTGGTCGACTTCCCGGGCTTCGTACTTCGCGCCCTGCGGCGGCGGTTCCGCGGTGAAGTGGGTGACGCCCTGCGCGTCCTTCCACTTGTAGACCTGCTGCGCCGCCAGCGGGGCGGACAGGAAGAGGGCCGGCAGCAGCAGCGCCGGAAGGAGCGGGCGGGCGAGGCGCATGGCGGCGGCTCCGGTCGTGGTGGCCCGATTCCAGCACCGCCACCGGCGCGGCGCAAGCGAACGCGGCCGCAAAACCATAAACTCGCGGCATGGAATCGTCGTCCGCTCCCGAAGGTCACCGCCCGGCCGAACGCGCGCCCGACCCGGGCCGCCGGCCCCGCGGCCGCGGCATCTACCTGCTGCCGAACCTGTTCACGAGCGGCGGCCTGTTCGCGGGCTTCTTCGCGATCATCGCCGCCTCGCAGGGGCGCTTCGAAGCGGCCTGCGTGGCGATCTTCGTCGCCGCCATCCTCGACGGCGTGGACGGCCGCGTGGCGCGCCTCACCAACACCCAGAGCGAGTTCGGCGTGCAGTACGACTCGCTCGCCGACCTGGTCAGCTTCGGCATGGCGCCGGCGCTGGTCATGTACTACTGGGCGCTGTCGGCCTACCGCCTCGACGGCGTGACCGCGGGCAAGATCGGCTGGCTCGCCGCGTTCCTGTACGCCGCCTGCGCGGCGCTGCGGCTCGCGCGCTTCAATTCGCAGGTCGGGCAGGTGGACAAGCGCTGGTTCATCGGCCTGGCGAGTCCCGCCGCGGCCGGGCTCATGGCGAGCTTCGTGTGGACCTGCAGCGACCTCGAGGTGCCCGGCGCCGCGCTGCGCGACTGGGCGCTGGCGTTGACGGTGGTCGCCGCGCTGCTGATGGTCAGCCGCATCCGCTACACCAGCTTCAAGGGCAGCGGCCAGGGGCCGCGCGCCGAGCGCGTGCCGTTCTTCGCGATCGTGCTCGCGATCGCGGTGCTGATCGCCCTGGTGCTGGATCCGCCGCGCGTGCTGCTCGCGGCCGCCGCGTTGTACGCGCTGTCGGGCCCGGTGCAGTGGCTGTGGCGGCGGCGGGCCGGGCGCGCGTGAGCCTCGCCTGGGATCCGCTGCAGCGCGCGGTGCTCGCCGAGCTCGGCTTGCCGGTGCTCGCGGCGGCGCTTCCCGAGCATCCGATGGGCGACGCGCTGTTGCGCGCGGCTGGTCGCGACCGCGCATCGGCCGACGCCGCGGCACTGCTGCGCGGCTTCCCGCCCGCGGCGGCATTGCGCGGCGATGCCGCGGCCAAGCGCGCGCTGTGGCCGGTGCTGCGCCGGCTGCGCCAGGCGGCCCGCGCAGGGTGAGCGCGCTCGCCGCCGACGCCGCTTCGCCCGCCGGCGCGCTGCGCCCGATGCGCGAGGAGGACCTCGACGCGGTCATGGACATCGAGCGCCGCGCCTATCCGTTCCCGTGGACGCGCGGCATCTTCCGCGACTGCCTGCGCGCGGGTTATCCGGCGCTGGTGCTGGACATCGGCGGCCGCCTCGCCGGCTACGGCCTGCTGAGCGTGGCCGCGGGCGAAGCGCACATCCTCAATGTCTGCGCGGACCCGGCGCTCCCGCGCCAGGGGCACGGCCGGCGCCTGCTGCGCGCGCTGCTGCAGCAGGCGCGCGGCCGCGGTGCGCAGCGCGTGTTCCTCGAAGTGCGGCCCTCCAACGGCGCGGCGATCGCGCTGTACCACGCGGAGGGTTTCAACGAGATCGGCCGCCGCCCGCGCTACTACCCGGCGCGCGACGGACGCGAGGACGCGATCGTGATGGCGCTGGAGATCGCCTACAATCCGTTCGAGACGCGGCGCTAGGCGTCGCAGGGCGAGGGAAAGACGCGATGCCGTGGATGGCGCAGGCTGCCGGGAAGCGATGGCGCATCCTCCTGGGCGCATGGTGCGTCGCCTTCGCGCTCGCGCTGACGGCCGACCGCACCGTCGCGACGCTCCTCTCGCCGCACTTCTTCGAGATGAAGGTGAACCCGTTCGTCCGCGCGGTCGAGCATGCGGGACGGTCGTGGTTCCTGCTGTGCGTCGCGGTGGTGCTGGTGGTCGTGCATCCGCGGCGCTGGCGCGCGGCGGCCTTCGTCGTCACCAGCAGCCTGGCCGGCGCGGTGCTGGGCGCCGTGCTGAAGTGGGCCGTCGGCCGCACGCGGCCCGTCGCGGACATGGTGGTCGACATCCGCCCGTTCGACTTCGACTTCTTCCGCGGCGGGCTGCCGGGGCTGCTCGAGCAGCGCAACCTCTGCTTCCCCTCGGGCCACGCGGTGCAGGTGTTCTCGCTGGCCGCCTGCCTGGCGCTGCTGTACCCGCGCTGGCGCCATGCGTGGTTCGCCGCCGCGCTGGTGGTGGCGATGCAGCGCGTGGTGGAGCTCGCGCACTATCCGTCCGACGTCGTCGGCGGCGCGCTCATCGGCGTGCTGGGCTATGCGGCGACGGCGAGGCTGTTCCGCGTCGACGCGTGGGCGCCGATGGACCCCGCCACCGATCCGATGGCGGCGGAGTCCGCGTCGCGCTGATCAGGGCACGCTGATCAGGGCACGCTGATCA
>JBDZUW010000025.1:14874-21963 GCA_040255375.1 Luteimonas sp.
CGCTGATCAGGGCACGCTGATCAGGGCACGCTGATCAAAGCCGCGCGCGCTGCGCGGACAGCGCGTCGAGCTTCGCGCTCCAGTCGGCCAGGCGCTGGCGTTCCTGCCCGACCACTGCCGGCGGCACGTTCGCGCCGAACTTCGCGAGCTTGGCTTCGCTCTTGTCCTTCTCGGCCGCGACCCGCGCGATCTCCTTGTCCAGGCGCGCGCGCTCGGCGCCGAGGTCGACCAGGCCTTCCAGCGGCACGAACAGCTGCAGTTCGCCGACGAGGGCCGGCGCCGCGGCGGGCGGTTCGCCCGCCAGCGCCTCGATGCGGTCGAGGCGGCACAGGAAGCGCAGCTGCGCGTCGAAGCGGGCGAGGCGCGCGGCGTCGGCGGCATCGCCGCCGCGATGCAGCAGCGACACCTGCTTCGCCGGCGAAACGCCGAGCTCGCTGCGGATGCGGCGCAGCGCGGAGATCGCGTCCTTCAGCCACTCGATGTCGCCGGCGGCGCCGCCGAACGCCGCGGCATCGATGTCGCCCGGCTGCGGATACGGCTGCACCATGATGCTTCCCGACTTGCCCAGCCGCGGCGCGACCGACTGCCACAGCTCCTCGGTGACGAACGGCGCCAGCGGGTGCAGCAGGCGCAGCAGCGCGTCGAGCACGTAGAGCAGGGTATGGCGGGTGCTGTCGGCATCCGCGGCGTCGCCCCCGGGCTGCAGCGCGGGCTTGGCCAGTTCGAGGAACCAGTCGCAGAACTGGTTCCAGGCGAATTCGTACAGCGTCTGCGCAAGCAGGTCGAAGCGGTACTCCGCGAAATGCGCGGCGGCCTCGGCGCAGGTGCGGTCGAGCCCGGCGAGGATCCACTTCTCCGCGTCGGTGCGCGGCGACGGTGCGCCTTCGAAGCGTGCGCCGTCGCCGACGTTCATCAGCGCGAACCGGGTCGCGTTCCAGAGCTTGTTGCAGAAGTTCTTGTAGCCCTCGGCGCGGCCGAGGTCGAACTTGATGTCGCGGCCGTGGCCGGCGAGCGCGGCGATGGTGAAGCGCAGCGCGTCGGCACCGAACGCCGGGATGCCGTCCGGGAACTCCTTGCGCGTGGCCTTCTCGATCTTCTCGGCCATCTTCGGCTGCATCAGGCCGGTGGTGCGCTTGGCGACCAGCGCGTCGAGCGAGATGCCGTCGATCAGGTCGAGCGGGTCGAGGATGTTGCCCTTGGACTTGGACATCTTCTGGCCGTGCGCGTCGCGCACCAGGCCGGTGATGTACACGTCGTGGAAAGGCACGCGGCCCGCGAGGTGGTCGGTCGCCATGATCATGCGCGCGACCCAGAAGAAGATGATGTCGAAGCCGGTGACCAGCACGCTCGACGGCACGTAGCGGTCGAAGCCGCGCTCGGCCATGCGCGCCGGGTCCGGCCAGCCCATCGTGCTGATCGGCCACAGCTGCGAGCTGAACCAGGTCTCGAGCACGTCGGCGTCCTGGCGCAGCGGGACCCCGGCGCCGAGTCCGTGCTTCGCGCGCACTTCGGCTTCGTCGCGGCCGACGTAGATGTTGCCGGCGTCGTCGTACCAGGCGGGGATGCGGTGGCCCCACCAGAGCTGGCGGCTGATGCACCAGTCCTGGATGTTTTCCATCCAGTGGCGGTAGGTGTTGACCCAGTTCGCGGGCACGAACTTCACCTGGCCGGACTCGACGAGCTCCATGCCGCGGCGCGCGAGGCCGTCCATCTTCACGAACCACTGGTCGGTGAGGTAGGGCTCGATCACCTGGCCGGTGCGGTCGCCGCGCGGCACCTGCAGCTTGTGCGCCTTCGTCTCGACCAGCAGGCCGGCGGCCTCGAGGTCGGCGAGCACGGCCTTGCGCGCGTCGTAACGGTCGAGGCCGCGGTACTTCGCCGGCGCGCTGTCGTTGATCTTCGCGTCGGGCGTGAGGATGTTGATCATCGGCAGGCCGTGGCGCTGGCCGACCTGGTAGTCGTTGAAATCGTGCGCAGGCGTCACCTTGACCACGCCGGTGCCGAACTCGCGGTCGACGTAGGCGTCGGCGATGACCGGGATCTCGCGGTCGGACAGCGGCAGGCGCACGGTCTTGCCGACCAGGTGCGCGTAGCGCTCGTCCTCCGGATGCACCATCACCGCGGTATCGCCGAGCATCGTCTCCGGGCGCGTGGTCGCGACCGTGAGCGCGCCGCTGCCATCGGCCAACGGATACGAGATCGACCACAGGTGGCCGTCCTCTTCCTCGTTCACCACCTCGAGGTCGGAGATCGCGGTCTTCAGCACCGGATCCCAGTTCACCAGGCGCTGGCCGCGATAAATCAGGCCTTCCTCGTGCAGGCGCACGAAGGATTCGACCACCGCTTCCGCCGCCGCCGGATCCATCGTGAACAGGCTGCGCGACCAGTCGGCGGAGGTGCCGAGGCGGCGCATCTGCCGCTCGATGATGTCGCCGGACTGCGCCTTCCACTCCCACACGCGGTCGATGAAGGCGTCGCGGCCCAGCGAATCGCGGGTCTCGCCCTTGCCCTCGATCGCGAGGTTGCGCGACACCACCATTTCCGTCGCGATGCCGGCGTGGTCGGTGCCGACCTGCCACAGCGTGTCGAAGCCGCGCATGCGGTGGTAACGCACCAGCGCGTCCATCAGCGTCTGCTGGAACGCGTGGCCCATGTGCAGCGTGCCGGTGACGTTCGGCGGCGGCAGCAGGATCGTGTACGGCTCGCCGGTGCCGGTCGGCGCGAACACGCCGCTGGACTCCCACTGCGCGTAGAGGCGGGATTCGAAGGTGGTGGGGTCGTAGCCGGTGGCGAGGGTGCTCATCTGGGACCAGGGTTCACATGTCGAATTTGTTGACGTCGAGGCCGCGCGACTTGTACGCCTTCCAGCGCTCGCGCAGCGGCCCGCGCGCGGATTCGTCGGCGGGCACGACCTCGAGGACGCGCTCGAACGCGCCTTCCACGGCTTCGTCGCGCAGGTTCAGCACCAGCGGCCGCAGCGGCACGTCCATGTCGGGCGTCGCGATCAGCACCGGCGCGAGTTCGTCCTCCTCGTCGCCGGCGATCTGGTGCGCGATGTAGGCGTCGTCGTCGAACGCCCAGAGCAGGTCGTCCAGTTCCTCGGCCTGCGCGCGGTCGCGCGCCAGCACCAGCGTGGGCTGGCCGGAATCGTGCGCGCGCCGCGCCAGCTCGCAGACCAGGCGCAGCGGTTCCGCGCGGAAGCGCGGCTTGCCGATCAGGTAGAAGTCGGCGCGCGCCACCCGGCGGTCAGCCCGCGCGATCCAGGAGCCACTGCGCGAGCAGGCCGACCGGGCGGCCGGTGGCCATGCCCATCTTGCCGTCGCCGTTGGAGACGCCCGCGATGTCCAGGTGCGCCCAGCGCTGGCCCTCGGTGAAGCGCGACAGGAAGCAGCCGGCGGTGATCGCGCCGGCCCAGCGGCCGCCGATGTTGTAGACGTCGGCGAACTGCGAATCGAGCATGCCCTGGTATTCGTCCCACAGCGGCAGCGGCCAGGCGCGGTCGAACGTGGTCTCGCCCGCGGCGAGCAGCTCGGCGTTCAGGTCGTCGTGCTTGCCCATCAGGCCGGTCGCATACTTGCCGAGCGCGACCACGCAGGCGCCGGTCAGCGTCGCCACGTCGAGCAGCGCCGCCGGCTCGAAGCGCTGCGCGTAGGTCAGCGCGTCGCACAGGATCAGGCGGCCCTCGGCGTCGGTGTTGCCGACCTCGATGGTCTTCCCGGACATCGACGTCAGCACGTCGGACGGGCGGTAGCTGTCGCCATCGGGCATGTTCTCGACCGCGGCCGCGATGCACACCAGGTTGACGGGGAGCTGCATGCCGACCGCGGCGACGAACGTGCCCATCACGGACGCGGCGCCGCACATGTCGTACTTCATCTCCTCGATGCCGCCCTGGGTCTTGAGGTTGATGCCGCCGGTGTCGAAGGTGATGCCCTTGCCGACGAGGACGTAGGGCTTCGCGCCTTGCTCGCCGCCGTCGTAACGGAGCACCACCAGCTGCGGTTCGTTGGCCGAGCCGCGCGACACGGCGAGCAGGGAGCCCATGCCGAGCTCCTGCATGCGCTCGCGGCCCAGCACCTCGCACGAGACCTTGCCGCCGACGCGCTCGGCGAATTCGCGGCCCTGGCGCGCGACATAGCCGGGGTTGCAGATGTTGGGCGGCAGGTTGCCGAGCTCGCGCGCGAACGCGACGCCCGCGGCGATCGCGACGCCCCGGGCCAGCGCGCGTTCGTCGCTGCCGGTGAACGCGACGGCCTGCAGGCCGGTCTCCTCGCGCTTCTTGTTCTTCGCGCCGAGCGTGGCGACGTAGCGGTAACAGGCGTGGTCGGCGGCGATCGCGGCCTGGCGGAGGTTCCAGGCCGCGTCGCGGCCGGCGACCGCGGTCTCGGTCAGGGTCACCAGCGCCGAGCGCACCGGGCCGGTCTTCAGCGCGCGCGCTGCGTCGCCGATCGCCTTGAGGTACTGGGCGGTGCCGTACTTGCCCGGTTCGCCGAGCCCGACCACCAGCACGCGCGGCGCCTTCACGCCGTCGAGATCGTGCAGCATCGAGACCTTGCCGGTCTTGCCGCTGAGGTCGCCGCGGCCGAGCAGCGCCTTCAGCCGGCCGCCGCTGGCGGCATCGAGGGCCTGCGCGGCGGGGGTGAGGCTGGCGTCGGCCCAGGCGCCGACGACGACGCAATCGGTGGCCGCGGTGGCGGGGGCTTCCTTGCTGAGGCTGAATTCGAGGGACATGGGGGTTCCGGGACGGCCTTGGGCCTTGCGTACAATGGAGTAAATGTCCGCCGGGCGGACGAACCCGCGATTTTAAGCCATGCGGCGCGCCCCACCCTAACGCGCTGCTTTCCCCCGAGGCCCGATGCCGCAACTGGACCGCTACCTGCTGCGCGAATTCGCCCAGGCGACCCTGGCCACCATGGTCGTGCTGCTGATGGTGAGCGTCGGCGCGCTGTTCGCCAACGTCCTGGGCCAGATCGCGGGCGGCAAGGTCCCGGCCGGGATGCTCCTCACCCAGCTCGGCCTGCAGACGATCCGCTACCTGCCCCTGATCCTGCCGCTGGCGCTGATGATCGGCCTGCTGCTGTCGGTCGGGCGCTTGTACCGGGACGCCGAGATGCCGGTGCTGGCCTCGGTCGGCGTCGGCCCGCGCCGGCTGCTGCGGCCGCTGCTGCTGCTGGTCGTCCCGGTCGTCGGCGTGATCGCGGCCTGTTCGCTGTGGCTGGGGCCGCTGGCCAAGGCGACCTCGGTGCGGATGATCGCCGAGAGCAACCGCAACGTCCTGGTCGCCGGCCTCGAGCCGGGGCGCTTCACCGAGCTGCCCAACGGCAGCGGCGTGGTCTACGTCGGCGAGATGTCGGTGGACGGGCGGCAGATGAAGCGCATCTTCGTGTACCGCCAGTCCGGCGACCGCCTCGACGTCACCACGGCGCGCAGCGGCACCGCCACCCGCGACGGCGACCGCCGCTACCTGCGGCTGGACGACGGTTTCCGCGTCGAGGGCCCGCGCGAGGTCGGCCGCGATTTCCGCCTGATGCGCTACGCCAGCAACGACGTGCTGCTGCCGCAGGGCGAACCGAGCCGCGACGCCGCGCGCGACCCGCAGGCGATGACCACGCCCGCGCTGCTGCGGGATCCGCGCCGCGAGGCGCAGGCGCAGGTGCACTACCGGATCGCGCCGCCGCTGCTCGCGTTCGCGCTCGCGCTGCTCGCGGTGCCGCTGGCGCGCAGCTCGCCGCGGCAGGCCCGCTATGGTCGCGTGGTGCTCGGTTTCCTCGCCTATCTCGTCGGCATGAACCTGACCCTGCTCGGCACCGAATGGCTCGCCGACGGCAAGCTGCCGATGCAGGCCGGGCTGTGGTGGCTGGTGCTTCCGCTGCTGCTGCTGGCGGCGTGGATGTACTTCCGCGACGGACGCAGCGGCTTCCGCCGGCGGAGCGCGGCATGAGCGCCTTCCCGAAGGTCCACGACCGCTATGTCGGCCGCGTGGTGCTGGGCACCGTGCTCGCCACCTGGGCGGTGCTGCTCGGCCTGGATTTCATCATCGGCGGCCTGATGGCCGAGCTCGGCGATGTGGGGCAGGGGAACTACGGCTTCGGCTCGGCCGTGGCGTACGTGCTCTACACCATGCCGCGCCGCGCCTATTTCCTGTTCCCCACCGCGGCGGTGATCGGCACCCTGATGGGCCTCGGCCAGCTCGCCGCGACGTCCGAGCTCACCGCGCTGCGCGCGCTCGGGCTGTCGCGCCGGCGCCTCGGCCTCGCGGTGGCGATGGCGCTGGCGGTGCTGACCGCGCTGATGGTGGTGAACGGCGAAACCCTCGCGCCCTGGGGCCAGCGCCAGGCGGATGCGCTGAAGGCGTCGGCGCGGTCGAAGGACCTGATCGTGGCGCGCTACTCGGGCCTGTGGGCGCGCGAGGGCAACACCTTCCTCAACGCCGGCGGCGGCGAGGAACGCGGCAAGGACGGCCGGACCTGGCTGGAACTGCACGACGTGCACCTCTACGAGTTCGACGATGCCGGGCGCCTGGAATCCATCGCGCGCGCCGCCACCGCCGAGCACCGCGAAGGCGGCTGGCTGCTGCACGACGTGCGCCGCACCTGGTTCGAAGCGAAGTCGGTCACCCAGACCGAGGCGATCGAGGAACGCTGGGAATCGCGCCTGGACGACACCGCGCTCGCGGCCAGCGTCATCAAGCCGTCGGCGCTGACGTCCGCGGCACTGCGCACAAGCATCGAGTACCGCAAGCGCAACGGGCTGGATGCGAGCGAGTACGAGGAGCCCTACTGGGGCCGCTGGTTCTACGCGTTCAACGTGCTCGCGCTGTGCCTGGCGGCGGTGCCGTTCGCGTTCGGGACGCTGCGCGGCGGCGGGCTCGGGCGGCGGTTGTTCGTGGGCATCGTGTTCGCGCTGGGGTTCTGGCTGCTGCAGACGCAGTTCGTGCGGATGGCGGGGGTGTTCCACTTCGATTTCCGGCTCGCGTACCTGCTCCCGCCGGTCCTGATGCTCGGCGCCTCCGCCGTCCTCTTCCAGCGCCGCTCCGGCTGACCCGCAGGCGGGCGCTGTCATGGCCTTCGGGGCTGGGCAGCGGAAGCG
>JBDZUW010000144.1:0-3953 GCA_040255375.1 Luteimonas sp.
TGGGCCTGGCGATGATGGGCACCGGCCACGCCCGCGGCGACGACCGCGCGCAGGCGGCGGCCGAGGCGGCGATCCAGAACCCGCTGCTCGATGACGTCAACCTGTCCGGCGCCAATGGCATCCTGGTCAACATCACCGCCGGCCCGGACTTCACGATGGCGGAGTTCGACGAAGTGGGCCGCACGATCGAAGGCTTCGCCTCCGAGGACGCGACCGTCGTCATCGGCACGGTGCTCGACCCGGACATGCAGGACGACGTGCGCGTCACCGTGGTCGCCACCGGCCTCAACCGCTCGGTCGCCCGCCAGCCGATGCCGCGCGACGACTTCGGCTACGCCCGTCCCGAGCGCGAGCAGCGCCGCCCGCAGGTGCAGCTCATCCACGCCCAGGGCAAGCGCGACGGCACGACCGGCATGATGATCGACGAGGTCGCGGATCCGTACAGCCCGGGCAACCCCGGCAACGGCATCGCCTCGGCGCTGCGCGGCCGCTCCGGCGGCAGCACCGTCGACGCGGGCGCCAAGCCGGACGTGGCCGACTTCGGCGGCGACAGCAGCTACCTCGACATCCCGGCCTTCCTGCGCCGCCAGGCCGACTGACGGCGCCGCGCTGGACAGCGCCTGCGAGGACTCCCGACGCGCCGCAGCGCGCCGGGAGCCCCGGCCGCAGGCGGTTCCTTTCCAGCGCCATCCCGTTCAGCTTCGAGTGGTAATCTTCCCGCGATGCTCGCCCAGCGCACCCTCAGGAACGTGATCCGCGCCACCGGCGTGGGGCTGCACAGCGGGGAAAAGGTCTACCTCACGCTGCGCCCGGCCGCCGCCGACACCGGCATCGTGTTCCGCCGCACCGACCTGGAACCCGCCGTCGACATCCCGGCCAGCGCCTCGCTCGTCACCGAGACGATGCTGTGCACCGGGCTGTCGCGGGGCGAGGGCAAGGTGATGACCGTCGAGCACCTGATGTCGGCGCTCGCTGGCCTCGGCATCGACAATGCCTATGTCGACCTGTCGGCGCCCGAGGTGCCGATCATGGACGGCTCCGCCGGGCCGTTCGTGTTCCTGCTGCAGTCGGCCGGCCTGGTCGAGCAGAACGCGCCGAAGCGCTTCATCCGCATCCTGCGCCCGGTCGAGGTCGCCGAGGGCGACAAGGTCGCGCGCTTCGTGCCGCACGACGGCTTCCGCCTCGATTTCACCGTGGAATTCCAGCATCCCGCGATCCCGTCGCAGCAGTCGCGCGCCGTCGTGGAGTTCTCGACCGAGTCGTACATCCGCGAAGTGAGCCGCGCCCGCACCTTCGGCTTCATGCGCGACCTGGAGTTCATGCGCGAGCGCAACCTCGGCCTCGGCGGCTCGATGGACAACGCGATCGTGCTGGACGAATTCCGCGTGCTGAACGACGACGGCCTGCGCTACGCCGACGAGTTCGTGCGCCACAAGATCCTCGACGCGGTGGGCGACCTGTACCTGGCCGGCCACCCGATCATCGGCGCCTACGAGGCGCGCAAGTCGGGCCATGCCCTGAACAACAAGCTGGTCCGCGCCCTGCTCGCCGAGCAGTCCGCCTGGGAAGAGGTCACGTTCCCGGATGCCGCGTCGGCCCCCGGCGCCTACGGCTTCGTCCCCGCCGCCGCCTGACCCCCCGCGACGGCAAGCCGTTCATTTTCTTAACAAAAAACGAACGAACCGGGCCCCCGGCTTAACTTTTCACCCGCCCTCGACGGGTAGGATGCCCCCTCGCCGCCGGTCCCCCGACGCAAAACGCAGGGCAAAGCGGCCATCAGGATCCGTCCTTCAGGGATGCCAGGGCCGCCTCCAGCGCTTCGCGCGTGGCCGCCGACAGCGGAACGGGACGGCGGGACGCCGGCGGAGCCGGCTCCAGCGGCGTCGTGGCGACCTTCACCACCACCTCGTCGCATTGCAGCCCGACGGACCGGGCGGCGTCGAGGAGTTCGGCCGAGGCCAGGCGCAGCCGCGCCTTCCACACCGGGGAATCGACGAGGAAGACCAGCCTGCCGCCGTCCACGTTGGCGAACCGCGCATGCGCGGCCAGCGCCGGGGGCAGGTGGGGACGCAAGCGCCGTTCCAGCGCGTCGAGCCAGAGGGCGCGGCGGAGCGGATCGGCGTTGCCCGCGGCGAACAGCGCATCGAGCGCTTCGCGGGGCCGGCCGGCAGGGGCTTGACCTGGATTCGAACGAGGCATCGCATGACTCTACACAACAAGCTCGTCGCCCACCTCCGGACGCGCTGCCGCGCCGCCGCCCGCCATGCCTGCGACAGCGCGGCGCAGCGACCGGCGCTCGCCCTGGTGCTGCTGCTGGCGGCGGGCGTCGCGCTCGGCGCGGGCCTGCGTACCGGCGCCGCCGGTGCGCGCCTGGCCTGGCTCGAGCGCCAGACCGCGACGCAGCAGGTGCAACTGGACGAGACCCGCGACCAGGCCCAGCGCGAGGTCAACGCCCTGGCCGCGCGCCTGGGCGAGCTGCAGGCCCAGGCCAACCGGCTGAACGCGCTGGGCGAGCGGCTGGCCCAGGCCGGCCAGCTCGACGATGGCGAGTTCGACTTCGACGCCCCGGTCGGCATCGGCGGCGCCGGCCCGGCCAGCGACATGCCCGTGGCCGAGCTGCAGGCCGGCATCGACCAGGTCGACGCCCGCTTCAAGGCGTCCGGCGCGCAGCTGTCGGTGCTGGAATCGCTGCTGTTCAGCCGCCGCCTCGAGCAGGCCGCGACCCCGTCGCGCAGCCCGATCGCCAACAGCTACATCACCTCCGGCTTCGGCCGGCGCGCCGATCCGTTCGGGCGCGGCGGCGAGTACCACAAGGGCATCGATTTCCACGCGCAGACCGGCGATCCGGTCACGGCGGTCGCCGATGGCGTGGTGAGCTACGCCGGCGTCCGCTCGGGCTACGGCAACGTCGTCGAAATCGACCATGGCAACGGTTACGTGACCCGTTACGCGCACAATTCGCGGCTGCTCGCCCACGTCGGCGACCTGGTCCGGGCGGGGCAGGTGGTGGCGCGGGCCGGCTCGACCGGCCGGTCCACGGGCGCCCACGTGCACTTCGAGGTGTGGGACGACGGCAAGGTCGTGAACCCCCGGAAATTCCTGTAGCGACGGGCCGCGGGGCTGCCCGGAGGGGGATTGATACCCCGCGCAGGCACCCCACGTTACAATCCGCAGTTGCCGTGAAGAAGGGCGCCTGGCGCCCTTTTTCGTTTCCGGGGGAACTCCCGGCTCCATCCGCGAGTCACGAGACCCCCTCCGCCCAGCCGGACCGTCCATGTTCAATCGCCTGCTCACCAGCATCTTCGGCAGCCGCAACGAGCGCCTGCTCAAGCAACTCGGCGGCGTCGTCCGCAAGATCAACGCCCTCGAACCGCAGATGCAGGCGCTGTCCGACGCCGACCTCCAGGCGAAGACCGCGGAATTCAAGGAGCGCCACGCGAAGGGCGAGTCCCTCGACAAGCTGCTCCCCGAGGCGTTCGCGGTCTGCCGCGAGGCCTCGGTGCGTGTCTTCGGCATGCGCCACTTCGACGTCCAGCTGATCGGCGGCATGGTCCTGCACATGGGCAAGATCGCCGAGATGCGCACCGGCGAGGGCAAGACCCTCACCGCGACGCTGGCGGTCTACCTCAACGCGCTCGCCGGCAAGGGCGTGCACGTGGTCACGGTGAACGACTACCTGGCGCGCCGCGACGCCGCGCAGATGGGCAAGCTGTACGGCTGGCTGGGCCTGAGCACCGGCGTGGTGTTCCCGGGCATGCCGCACGCCGACAAGCACGCCGCCTACGCCGCCGACATCACCTACGCGACCAACAACGAGATCGGCTTCGACTACCTGCGCGACAACATGGCGCTGTCGAAGGCCGACCGCTTCCAGCGCGGCCTCAACTTCGCGATCGTGGACGAGGTCGACTCGATCCTGATCGACGAGGCGCGCACGCCGCTGATCATCTCCG
>JBDZUW010000026.1:0-21558 GCA_040255375.1 Luteimonas sp.
AGTCGGCGAAGTTGTAGCCGCAGAACGGCTTCATCGCCATCGGGTCGCGGCGCATGACGCCGACGGCGCCCGTCGCGGCGGCGGTCGTCTCGGATCCCATCGACGCGCCGACGAGCACGCCGTGGGTCCAGTCGCGCGCCTCGAACACGAGCGGCACCAGCGAGGCGCGGCGGCCGCCGAAGACGATCGCGCTGATCGGCACGCCCCGCGGGTCCTCGGCCATCGGCGAGTAGCTCGGGCAGCGCGCCGCCGACACGGTGAAGCGCGAATTCGGATGCGCGGCCGGGCGCTTCGCCGCGTCGTACGGCTCGCCGCGCCAGTCGATGGCGGGCTCCAGGCCGTTGCCGATGCCTTCCCACCACGGCTGGTTGTCCGCGGTGACGCCGACGTTGGTGAAGATCGTGTGCGACTGGATCGACGCCAGCGCGTTCGGGTTCGACTTCTTCGAAGTCCCCGGCGCGACGCCGAAGAAGCCGGCCTCGGGATTGATCGCGTAGAGGCGGCCATCCTCGCCCGGCCGCATCCAGCAGATGTCGTCGCCGATGGTCCAGATCTTCCAGCCCTTCTCGCGATATCCCTCCGGCGGGATGAGCATGGCCAGGTTGGTCTTGCCGCAGGCCGACGGGAACGCGGCGGCGATGTAGTGGGTCTCGCCCTGCGGGTTCTCGACGCCCAGGATCAGCATGTGCTCGGCGAGCCAGCCCTCGTTGCGCGCCTGGTGCGAGGCGATGCGCAGCGCATGGCACTTCTTGCCGAGCAGCGCGTTGCCGCCGTAGCCGGAACCGTACGACTTGATCGTGAGTTCCTCCGGGAAATGCATGATCCAGCGGCGTTCCGGGTCGAGCTCGCCGATCGAGTGCAGGCCCTTCACGAACGATCCCTCGCGCTCGATGCGCGCGAGCGCCGCCGCGCCCATCCGGGTCATGATCCGCATGTTGGCCACCACGTACGGCGAATCGGTGACCTCCACGCCGCAGCGCGACAGCGGCGAATCGATCGGGCCCATGCAGTACGGGACCACGTACATCGTCCGTCCACGCATGCAGCCGGCGAACAGCGCATCGATCTTCGCGTGCGCCTCGGCGGGCGCCATCCAGTGGTTGTTGGGGCCGGCGTCCTCGCGCGCGGGCGTGCACACGAGGGTCAGGTGCTCCACGCGCGCGACGTCTTCCGGATGCGAGCGGTGCAGCCAGCTGTGCGGATGCGTTTCCTCGTTGAGGCGCAGCAGCGTGCCGTCCGCCTCCATCTTCGCGATCAGCGCCGCGTTCTCGGCGTCGCTGCCGTCGCACCAGTGCACCGCGTCGGGCCGGGTGAGCGCCGCGACCTCCGCGATCCAGTCGTTCAGCGCCTGCAGGCGGCTGCCGGCCGTGCCGGGCGGAAGCTCGAAGTCCTTGGTGCGGGCGTTCACGGGTGCTGCCTCCTGCATGAAACGTATGGATAGGACGGTCGGGCGGCGCGCGGCGCTCAGCCCGGGATGAGGGTGGCCATCATGTGGCCGACATAGGCTTCGAATTCGTCGTGCTGCAGGCGCGGGTGCTGCAGCTGCAGGTTGAGCTGCAGGAAGCCGATGTAGGCGGCGTACGCGAGGCGCGCGCGGTGCTGCGCGTCGCTGCGGCTCAGCCCCGCCTGCCGGAACGAGGCGGTCAGGTATTCGAGCCGCCGCGAGGACACGCGCTCGATGACGGGGCGGACCACCGGATGGTCGAGCGCCTTCAGCAACTCGCTGTAGACGATGTGCGAGCTCGCCTCGTGCGCGACCAGCTCGAACAGCGCGCGCAGGCGCTGCGCGGGATCGGGGATCGCCTCGAGCTGGCCGAAGACTTCCTCCTGCTCGACCTGTTCCCAGCGCTCGAGCGCCGCGACCAGCAGCGCCTCGCGCGACGGGAAGTGCCAGTAGAAGCTGCCCTTGGTCACGCCGAGCCGGCGCGCCAGCGGTTCGACCGCGACCGCGGCCACGCCCTGCTCCGCGATCAGGTCCAGGGCGGCCTGCGCCCAGTCGTCCGCGCTGAGGCGCGCCGGCCGGTCGGGTCGGGACTTGCCCGCGGGGGCGGCGGATCGGGCCACGGCTGGAGTTCCATACGCCATAGAAGGCAATAGTACGCGCTGGCGCCTCCCTGCGGTCGTCCGTCCTCGCCGGCGGATCGCTTGCGGGCCGCCCGGCCCCGTGGCAACATCCATACCATACCGTATGGAATAGCCGGTGCACACTCCGTGCCGGCCTCAACGACCTGGAGCTATCGAGCATGGCCATCGTCCTGCCGTTCCTGTCCGTCCTGCTGGCCGGCGCGTTCGCCGCCTACCATCGCTGGCGCCTCGCGACCTGGGTGGCGCTGTCGGCGGTGCTGCTGCTGGCCTGCCTGCTGTTCGGCGCGAGCGCGACCGCGACCTCCGTCGCCGCGGTGCTGCTGGCGCTGGTCGCGGTGCCGCTGCTGGTGCCGGCGATCCGCAAGCCGCTGGTCACCGCGCCCCTGCTGAAGTTCTACACGCGCATCCTGCCGCCGCTTTCGGACACCGAGCGCACGGCGCTGGAGTCCGGCACGGTCGGCTTCGAGGGCCAGCTGTTCTCGGGCAAGCCGGACTGGTCGCAGCTGCTGTCGCAGCCGAAGCCGCAGCTCACCGCGGAGGAACAGGCCTACCTCGACGGTCCCTGCGAGCAGCTGTGCCGCATGGTCGACGACTGGGACATCACCCACGTGCGCGCGGACCTGCCGCCGGAGATGTGGGAATTCGTCAAGCGCGAGAAGTTCTTCGGCCTGAACATCCCGAAGGAATACGGCGGGCTCGGGTTCTCCGCGCTGATGAACCACAAGGTGATCCAGAAGCTGGCCTCGATCTCCTCGGTCGTCAGTTCCACCGTTGGCGTGCCCAACTCGCTCGGCCCGGCGGAGCTGCTGATGCACTACGGCACCGACGAGCAGAAGGCGCACTACCTGCCGCGCCTCGCCGACGGCCGCGAGGTGCCCTGCTTCGCGCTGACCGGTCCGTTCGCGGGCTCCGACGCCACCTCGATCCCGGACTACGGCATCGTCGCGATGGGCGAATGGGGCGGCGCGCAGGTGCTCGGCATCAAGCTGACGCTCAACAAGCGCTACATCACCCTCGCGCCGGTGGCGACGCTGGTCGGCGTCGCGTTCCGCATGTACGACCCGGACGGGCTGCTCGGCGACAAGCGCGACATCGGCATCTCGCTCGCGCTGGTCCCCGCCGACACGCCGGGGCTGGAGATCGGGCGCCGGCACTTCCCGCTCAACACGCCGTTCCAGAACGGCCCGATCCACGGCGACGGCGTGTTCGTCCCGCTCTCGCAGCTGATCGGCGGCGAGGACTACGCCGGCAAGGGCTGGCAGATGCTGATGGAGTGCCTGTCCATCGGCCGCTCGATCACCCTGCCCTCCACCGCCAGCGGCGGCACCAAGATGGCGGCGGTCGTGACCGGCGCGTACGCGCGCATCCGCAAGCAGTTCGGCCTGTCGGTGGGCCGCTTCGAGGGCGTGCAGGAAGCGCTGGCGCGCATCGCCGGCAAGGCCTACGCGACCAGCGCGCTGTCGCAGGCAACGGCCGCCGCCGTCGCCCGCGGCGAGAACCCGGCGGTGCCGTCGACGATCGCGAAGTACCACTGCACCGAAATGGGCCGCGAAGTGGTGAAGGACGCGATGGACGTCCACGGCGGCAAGGGCATCATCCTCGGTCCGCGCAACTACCTCGGCCGCGGCTGGCAGGCGACGCCGATCAGCATCACCGTCGAGGGCGCGAACATCATGACGCGCTCGCTGATGATCTTCGGGCAGGGCGCGATCCTGTGCCATCCGTGGGTGCTGAAGGAGATGAAGGCGGCCCAGCTCGAGGACCCGCGCGAGCGCGTCGACCGCTTCGACCACGCGCTGTTCGGGCACATCGGCGCGGCGATCTCGAACGCGGTGCGCGCCTTCTGGTACGGCCTGACGTTCGCGAAGGTCGGGCGCGCCCCCGGCGACGACTACACGCGGCGCTTCTACCGCAAGCTCGACCGCTACTCGGCGACGCTGGCGGTGATGGCCGACACGTCGATGCTGATGCTCGGCGGCAAGCTCAAGTTCAAGGAGTCGCTGTCGGGCCGCCTGGGCGACGTGCTCAGCCAGCTCTACATCTGCAGCGCGATGCTCAAGCGCTACGAGGACGAGGGCCGGCCGGAAGGCGACCAGCCGCTGCTGGCCTGGGCGATCCACGACGCGGTCAACAAGATGGAAACCGCGCTTTCCGGCGCGCTGCGCAACTTCCCGATCCGCCCGGTGGGCTGGCTGCTGTGGCTGCTCGTGTTCCCGCTCGGCCGCCGCGCGCAGGCCCCCGGCGACCGCCTGAGCCGCCGCGCCGCGGCCCTGCTGATGACGCCGTGCGACGCGCGCGCGCGCCTGGCCGACGGCGTGTTCCTCACCCCCTGCGCCAACAACCCCGCCGGCCGCATCGACAGCTACCTGCCGAAGGTGGTGCTGGCCGAGCCGGTCGAGCGCAAGTTCCTCAAGGCGCTCAAGCACAGCGACATCGAGGCGCTGGATTTCCCGGCGCAGCTCGACGAGGGCGTGCGCGAGGGCTGGATCACCGCCGAAGAGCGCGCGCAGCTGGAAGAGCTGCGGGCGATGACGCTGGACGCGATCACCGTGGACGACTTCGACCCCTGGGAACTGCGCGCCGCGTCGTACTACGGCGACTTCGCGCGCGAGGACCTGCGGGAACGGCGCGACGTCGCCTGACCGCGCGGCGCACAAAAAAAGGCCGGTCGCCCGCCATCGCGGAGCGTCCGGCCCCTTCCCTGCCAAAGCCTTATTCGAAGATGAGCCGCGCGTCGCCGGAGAAGGATTCCATGCGGATCTCGCCGGCGCCGCTGCCGTAGCGTGCCTCGATCGTCTTGCCGGGGCCGAATTCCTCGGTGTGCACCTTCGCGTCGGGCGCATCGAGGTCGCCGCTGAAGGATTCGCCGCTCACCCGCGCCGACAGGCTCTTCGGCAGGCGCAGGCGGATCTCGCCGCTCACCGTCTCCGACTTGATCTCGCCGCCCTCGGCCAGGCCGACGCGCACGTCCGCGTCGCCGGAGACGGTGCCGGTGGTGAGCCTGCGCACGCGCTGCCCGCGGCTGTCGATGGTGATGTCGCCGGAGACGGTCTCGGCATGCACCTCGCCATCGAGGCGGCCGCGGAGCACGATGTCGCCGCTGACCGACTCGGTCTTGGCCTCGCGGCTGTTGAGCGTCAGCGCCAGGTCGCCGCTCACGCTCTCGATGCTCGCACGGCGCGGTGCCGCGGCGATCGTGACGTCGCCGCTGACGGTGTCGACGTCCAGGTCCTCCGGCGCGACGCCGTCGACGTCGATGTCCGCCGAGACCGACTCGATGTCGAGGTTCGCCTGCAGCGGCACCTGCAGCAGCAGTTCGGTCGGGCCGGTGCGGTCGTTGCGGAAGGTGCCCATGCGCTTCGGGTACTGGACGCGCACCTCGAGGTCGCCGCGGTCGCCGTCCACCACCAGTTTCTCGACGCCGTCGCCGAGGGTGCCGGTCACGCGCACTTCGGCGCGGTCCCAGGCGCGGACCTGGATGCGGCCCTTGAGGTTGTCGATCGAGATGCGGCCGCGCGGATCCAGCGGGCGGGTCTCGTTGATGGGCGTGCCGGCATAGAGCGGCGCGCAGGCCAGCCCGGCGCAGAGCGCGAGGGCGAGGACGTGGATGGAATGGCGCATCGGGCTTCTCCGTGGGGTTCGTCGGCGGCGGCGCGTTGCAGGCGCCGCTTCAGGTCATGTCGGCGCGCTGGGTGAGGGCCAGCCGCAGGGTGTAGGTCTTGCGCAGGCGGTCGAGCAGGAACCGCGCGTCGGGATCGCGTTCCAGCGCGGTGCGGATCTGGTGGGCGCTGTGGTCGAGCTCGCGCAGCACCGGCTGTTCGGCGCGCGCTTCGCTGCGATCGGGCGTCGCCGCTTCCAGCTCGCGCAGCGCGGCCTGGTACTCGCGCGTCATCGCGTCGGCCTGGCGATCGAGCAGCCGCGCGGTCGGATCCGCGGCCGCCGGCGCCGCGGCCGGCGCCAGCACCGGCGCCTGCATCTTCCAGGCCACGCCCACGGTCAGCACGAGCGATGCGGCGAGCGCCCACGGCGCGAAGCGCGAAGCGCCAAGGCCGCGGCGTGCAGGCGCGGCAGGCCGCGCCTCCCTGGGCGCATCCGCAAGCCGGGCCGCGATCCCCGGCCACAGGTCGGCCGCCGGCTCGATATCGCGGCACAGCCCGCGCAACTGCAGGCGCAGGGTCGCGTCCAGCGGTGCGTCGTCGCGAGGATGGTCGTGGTCGTTGCTGTTCATGCGTGCCCTTCCAGTCGTTCCCGCAGCAGTCCGCGCGCGCGGTGCAGCTGCGCCTTCGAGCTGCCGACCGCCATGCCCAGCGCGTCGGCGATCTCCTCGTGCTTCCAGCCTTCCACGTCGTACAGCACCAGCACCGCGCGGGCGCGCGGCGGCAGGGTGGCGACGGCGCGTTCCAGGTCCAGCGACAGCGCGGTGGAATGTCCCGCCGAATCCGGCGCGCCGACCTGGTCGAGCGCGTCCTCGTCGTCGCTGCCGCGCGGGCGGCTGCGCGCCGCGCGCAGGTCCATCAGCGCGGTGTTCACCGCAAGCCTGTGCAGCCAGGTGCCGAACGCGCTCTCGAAGCGGTAGGCGGGCAGCGCCTGCCAGGCGCGCACGAACGCTTCCTGGACCAGGTCCTCGGCGCGCGCGCGGTCGTAGCCGACCAGCCGCGCGACGACGCCGTGGATGCGCGATGCATGGCGGCGATACAGGGCCTCGAAGGCGCTGGTGTCGCCGCCGGCCGCCGACCGCGCCAGCGCGTGGTCGACGTCGCCCGCCGCGGCCGCTCGCGCCGCGATGTCGCGGCCCTGCCCGGCGGCGGGAACGTTGCCTGCGATGTCGACCCAGTCGGTCACGGTGGCGGTGAGCATACCCAGTCCGATGCCCGGGGCCGCCCGAAGGTTTAGACGGCCCGGCCCGGCGGGCCGCGGCGGACCCGGCGGCTCAGGGCTCGTGCGGAGCCCGCCCGGGGACGAGGCGGTCGTAGCGCCGGGAGAGGCGCCACCCGACCGCGCCGGCCGCGAGGGCGGCGCCGCCGCTCAGGGCGGCGAACGTGGCCACCGTCGCGCCTACCGCGCGCAGGGCGTTCATGCCCGTGGCGATGGCGACGTCGCCGAAGCGCCACACCGCCGTGTCCACCGCGTTCTGGCCCTTGTAGCGGATGTTGCGGGGCACGCCGGCGAACAGGCTGTGCCGCGCCGGCTCGGCCATGCCATAGGCCAGGCCACGGCTGACGATCAGGGCCAGCGCGACCGCGGGCATTCCGGCCAGCATCGGCGCATGCGGATCGGGTGCCAGCATCACCAGCAGCAGCATCCCCAGGCTCGCCACCGCCCACGTCAGGATCGTCGGGCCGGCGCCGTGGCGCGGCAGCAGCCAGCGCGTGAGCGTGAGCTGCACCAGCGCGGTGAGCACGTTGGTGGCGAGGTCGACGTTCGCGGCGAAGCGCGTCCGCGCCACCGCGTCGCTGAAGGCGTGGTACGAGTAGTCGGTGACCAGCGCGTAGTTGACGGTGCCGATGCCGTCGGCCAGCAACAGCAGGATCGCCATGCCGCGCATGAACGGGTCGGCGAACACCTGGCGCAGGCCGTCGAACATGCCGCCGCCCACCGCCGCCTCGTCGGCCGGCGCGCGGCGCTCGCCGTGCACGCGCGACCAGCGCCCGAGCCATACAACGCAGGCCAGCGCGACCGACAGCAGCCCCGCCGAGACCAGCAGCAGCGGCGCGACGCCGATCAGGTCGACGAGCAGGCGGGTCAGCGCCGGCCCCGCCACCGCGCCGCAGGTGCCGGCCAGCGCGATCAGCGGGAACAGCCGCCGCGCCTGGGCGACGCTCCAGATGTCGGTCATGAAGATCCAGAACACCGACACCACGAACAGGTTGAACACGCTCACCCACACGAAGAACAGGATGCCCAGCGCCCGCGGCGAGAGCAGCCCGGACTGCGTGAACAGCGGGACGAAGCCGACCAGGCAAGCGATGAAGGCGAGGTTGAACAGCGGCACTGCGATGCGGCGCGGGTAGCGCGACACCAGCGCGCCGAACACCGGCGCCAGCGCCAGGGTCGCCAGGAAGGTCGCGGCGTAGAACCAGGGCAGCTGGGTCGAGCCGACCGTGGCCACCAGCTGCTCGCGCACCGGCCGGATCATGTAGTACGCGGCAAGCACGCAGAAGAAGTAGGCGAACGAGACCGCGAGCGCACCCGCCTCGCCCGCACGCACCCGCCCGGCCAGGCCGCCGACACCGCTCATCGCCGCTCCACTGGGGCCGCCCCGCCGGCGGCGCGGCCACGTTAACGGAATGGCGCAGCGCTGTCGCGCCCGGCATCATGCCGGCATGCACGACTACGTGATCGTCGGGGCCGGTTCCGCCGGCTGCGTCCTCGCCGCCCGCCTCAGCGAGGATCCGGCCTGCCGGGTGCTGCTGCTCGAAGCCGGACCGCGCGACCGCAATCCCTTCATCCACATGCCCGCCGGCCTCGCCCGGCTCGCGGGCAACCGGCGGCTCAACTGGAACTACGAAACCGCGCCCGAGCCAGCACTGCAGGGACGCCGGCTGTGGTGGCCGCGCGGGCGCGTGCTGGGCGGGTCGAGTTCCATCAACGCGATGTGCTACATCCGCGGCGTCCCCGCCGACTACGACGGCTGGGCCGCGCTCGGCGCCACCGGCTGGGACTGGGCGTCGGTGCTGCCCTGGTTCGTCCGCAGCGAAGGCAACGCGCGCGGCGCGGACGCGCTGCACGGGGCGGATGGCCCGCTCGCGGTGTCCGACCTGCGCCACGTCAACCCGCTGTCGCACGCCTTCGTCGAAGCCGGCGTCCAGGCGGGGCTGCCGCGCAACCCGGACTTCAACGGCGCGCGCCAGGAAGGCGTCGGGCTGTACCAGGTCACGCAGCGCGACGGCGCGCGCTGCTCGGCGGCGGTCGCGTACCTGCGGCCGGCGCTGGCGCGGCCGAACCTCGAGGTCGTCACCGGCGCGCTCGCGCGGCGCGTGCTGTTCGAGGGCGGCCGCGCCACCGGCGTCGAGTACACGCGCGGCAGGCGCGTCGCGCGGGCGCATGCCGCGCGCGAGGTGCTGCTGTGCGGCGGCGCGGTCAATTCGCCGCAGTTGCTGATGCTGTCGGGCATCGGCCCCGAAGCGGAGCTGCGGCGCCACGCCATCGCGACGCTGGTCGATGCGCCCGGCGTCGGCGCGAACCTGCAGGACCACCTCGACATCTGCACGCTGCGCCACACCATCCCCGGCGTCAGCTACGACCGCGCGAGCGAGGCGAAGATCGCCTTCGACTACTTCCTGCGCGGCCGGCGCGGTGCCGGCACCAGCAACGTCGCCGAAGCCGGCGGCTTCGCGCGCTCGGCGCTGGCGCCCGACGCGCGCTGCGACATCCAGTTCCACTTCGTGCCGGCGATGCTCGACGACCACGGCCGCAACCGCCTGCCCGGCGACGGCTACACGCTGCACGCCTGCTTCCTGCACCCGCGCAGCCGCGGGCGCATCGGCCTGGCCAGCGCGGACGCGGCGCACGCGCCGCGGATCGAGGCGAACTACCTGGGCGACGCGGAGGGCTTCGACCTGCGGATGATGGTCGAGTGCGCGCGCATCTCGCGCGAGGTGTTCGCGCAGCCCGCGTTCGATCCCTACCGCGGCGCGCCGATCTTCCCGGAACGCGACGACCTGGACGACGCGGCCTTGGCCGCATTCGTCCGCGCGAAGGCGGAAACCGTGTACCACCCCGTCGGTACCTGTCGGATGGGCACGGACGAAGGCGCGGTCGTCGACCCGCAGCTGCGGGTGCGCGGCGTCGACGGCCTGCGCGTGGTGGATGCCTCGGTGATGCCCGCGCTGCCGACCGGCAACACCAACGCGCCGACGATCATGATCGCCGAGCGCGCGGCGCGCTTCATCCTTCCAGCATAGGCGGCAGCGGACAGCGCAGGACGCCGCAGATCGTCCGCAGCAGCTCCGCTTCCGCGACGCCGATGCGCCCGTCGTGCCCGATCGTCGCGGCGAGCCCCTCGACCAGCACCTCGCGCGCCAGCGGATCCAGCGCGTCCAGCGCGCCCCACACGCCATCCAGCGCCTGGACGCCGTCGCGCGCGAGGTACGGCAGGTGCTCGCGCGGCAGGACGCGGTCGATGCCAGCCAGGTAGGCGCGCTTCGCCTCGGCGGGATCGTCGTTGCCGGCCTGGGCGACCACGCACAGCAGGGTCGCGATCTCGCTGCCGGCGTCCGCGAGCTTGCGGCGCCCGAAGCGCGCGTGTTTCGCCGGCTCGAGCGAGTCCCGCACCTGCACCTGCAGCAACCGCGCCAGGCAGTATTCGAACAGCGAGACCTCGCCATCGGCGTTGGCGACCGCCTCCACGGCGTCGAGGAAGCGCTCCAGCTCCGGGCGCGGGCGCAGCCGCAGCACCGGAAACGCGAGCGCCGCCAGCGGCAGGCGCAGCATCGGATGCAGGCCGGCGAGCTCGCCCGCGCGCAGGCGCATCGCTTCGTCCGCGGCACCGGCGCCCAGGCGCGCCTCGATCTCCATGCGCTGGTTGGCGGCGAGCGGAGCGTCGTCGTCCAGCAGCAGCCCGAGCAGCAGCGGCATCACCGCGTCGCGCCGCGCCGCCAGCGCGCGCAACGGCGCCGGGATGCGCGTGGCGATCGCGTCGGCGCGCAGGTAATCGTCCGCCGAGGGCGCCGCCACCTGGTCCGCGACCTGCGCCGGATCCATCGCGATCTCCGCGCCGACGGGCGGCAGCGCGCCAGGGCCCGCGCGCAGCGGCGCCGGGCGCGCGCTCCCCGGCAGGCCGGCGGCGCCTTCCACGAGCCCCAGCGCGACGTCCTCGCCCGCCCCGTCCGGCGGCGCCAGCGCCCAATGCCGGCGCAGCGACTCGAGCTGCTCGCCGCGGAACTCCGGCTCCAGCGCGCGGATGCGCTCGAGCAGCGGCGGATGCGTCGCGAACAGGCGCGACACCTCCAGGCCCTCGCCGAACAGCATGTGGCTCACTTCCTCGGCATCGCCGCGGTCGTTGAGGCGCGAGCCCGCGTCGAGGCCGCCGATCTTCTTCAGCGCGCCGGCCAGCCCGCGCGTCTGCCGCGTGAACTGCACCGCGCTCGCGTCGGCCAGCGACTCGCGCTGGCGGCTGACGCCGGCCTTGATCATGCGCGCGAAGAACAGCCCCACGTAGCCGACCACGATCGCGACCACCGCCGCGAGCATCACCGCCGCCGCGCCGCGGTCGCGCCCGCGCCCGCCGCCGCCGAACTGCAGCACCTTGCGGCCGATGATGGCGAGCACGAGGATCCCGAACAGCACGCCCATCAGGCGGATGTTCAGGCGCATGTCGCCGTTGAGGATGTGGCTGAATTCGTGCGCGATCACGCCCTGCAGCTCGTCGCGGTTGAGGCGGTCGAGCGCGCCGCGCGTCACCGCCACCACCGCGTCCGCCGGCGCGTAGCCCGCGGCGAAGGCGTTGATGCCGGCCTCGTGCTCGAGCACGTACAGCCGCGGCACCGGCACGCCCGAGGCGATGGCGATCTCCTCGACCACGTTGCGCAGCCGGCGCAGGTTGAAATCGGTGGTGTCCTCGGGCACGGGCACGCCGCCGAGCTGCAGCGCCACCGGGTCGCCGCCGCCGCGCAGCGACGCGATGCGGTACAGCGAAGAGAGGCCGATGATCGCGAGCGTGACGACCGTGGCGGCCGGCACCAGCTGCGCACCCGCGGCGAGGTACACCGCGGCATCCACCGCGGCCACGATGCCGATGACCGCCAGCGCGAACAGCAGCACCAGGCGCGCGGATGCGCGCCGGGCGGCGGCCTGCTGCTCGAAGAAGTTCATCGCGGCGCCGAAGGGTGGCGGCGCACCCGCGCGGGCGGGCGCGCCTCAGCAGGCAGACGTCAGAACTGGACCTTCGGCGCCGCGCGCACCACCGCCTGCTGGTCCGCGGGGATCTCGAGCAGCGCCGCCGGCGCGAAGCCGAACATGCCGGCGACCACGCTGGACGGGAACACCTCGCGCCGGTTGTTGTAGGCCATCACCGAGTCGTTGAAGGCCTGGCGCGCGAACGCGACCTTGTTCTCCGTGGAGGTGAGCTCCTCGGAGAGCTGCATCATGTTCTGGTTCGCCTTGAGATCGGGGTAGGCCTCGGCCACCGCCATCAGCCGGCCCAGGGCGCCGTTGAGCACGCCCTGCGAGTTCGCCAGTTCCGCCATCGCCGCCGGATCGCCCGGACTCGCCTTGGCGGCGGCCAGGCCGGACATCGCCGCGCCGCGGGCGGCGATCACCGCCTCCAGCGTCTCGCGCTCGTGCCGGATATAGCCCTTCGCGGTCTCGACCAGGTTCGGGATCAGGTCGAAGCGGCGCTGCAGCTGCACGTCGATCTGCGCGAAGGCATTGCGGAATGCGTTCCGGGACCGGACCAGGCCGTTGTAGATGCCCATGGCCCAGAATGCGACGACGGCCACAATTACAAGCAGAATCAGCAGGGTGCCCATCGAACCTCCCCTTGTTCATGCAAAGTCCGGCACAGGCGTTATGATCGGGCCGGAAAGCTCAGCATACGCAGGGGGCCTTGCCGATGAAAGACATCCGACGTTGGCGCACTCCCCGGATCGCGGCGCTCGCGATGCTGCTGCCCCTTGCCGTCGGCAGCGCCGCGCATCCCGCGGGCGAAACCCCGCAGCGGCTCGCCACCGTCGTCACCACCTCGCCGCCGCCGCGCCCGGTCGCCGCCGACCAGGTCGCGCAGCTGCCGGCGCCGCGGGTCTCCCGGCCGGCACCCGGATTCGACGTCGTGCGCTTCGAGGCGATGGCGCAGGCGATGGTCGCCAGCGGCCGCGTCCCCGGCATGGCGATGGCCATCGTCCAGGACGGCCGCATCCTCTCCGCCCGCGGCTACGGCACCACCGACGTGGACACCGGCGAGGGCATCGACGCGCATACCGTGTTCCGCCTGGCATCGCTGTCGAAGGCGTTCGCGGGCACCGTCACCGGCCTGCTCGTGTCCGAAGGCGCGCTGCGCTGGGACAGCCGCGTCGCCGACTACATGCCCGGCCTGCAGCTCTCCAGGCCCGACGCCGCGCAGGAGCTCACCGTCGCGGAAGTGCTCAGCCATCGCGTCGGCCTCACCCATAACGCCTACGACGGCCTCGTCGAGGGCGGCGAGGACTACCGCAGCCTCGTGCAGAAGCTCGCCTACGCGCCGATGACCTGCGCACCGGGCGAGTGCTACGCCTACCAGAACGTCGCCTTCAGCCTGATCGGCGACGTCGTGTTCGGCGCCACCGGCCGCTTCTTCAGCGAGACGGTCTCGCGCCGCATCTTCAAGCCGCTGGGCATGGACGACGCGAGCTACGGCCTCGAAGGCATCGAGGCGAGCCCGCGCTGGGCGCACCCGCACGTGCGCGGCCGCCGCGGCTGGGTCTCGCTCAGCGCGCCGCAGCCGACCTACTACCGCGTCGCGCCCGCCGCCGGCGTCAACGCCAGCATCAGCGACATGGCGCAGTGGCTCATCGCGCAGACCGGGCATCGCCCCGACGTGCTGCCCGCGCCGCTGCTGGCGACGCTGCACTCGCCGGTCGTGGCGACGCCGGGCGAGATGCGCGGCTCGTCGTGGCGCCGCGAGCGCCTCCAGGATGCCGGCTACGGCATCGGCTGGCGCGTCTACGACTACGCCGGCCACCGCGTCGTGTTCCATGGCGGCGCCGTGCAGGGCTACCGCGGCGCGATCGCGCTGCTGCCCGAGCGCGACCTCGGGGTGGTGGTGCTCTGGAACAGCACCAGCGGCGTGCCCAGCGGCCTGGTCCCGACCATCCTCGACAGCGCGCTCGGCCTGTCGGGCGACTGGCTCGACGTGGACGAGGACGACGTGGACCTGCTCTACGCGAGCCGCCTGCAGTCGACGCCGTCGAGCTCCGGCACCGACGCCTCGACCTCGCGCGCCAAGCCGCACTAGAAAGGGGTCGGCCCCTTTTCGCAGGCAAAAAAATTCCCCCTTCGCCTGGGCTGCGAAGGGGGAACTCGATTTACGGCTTCTCGGGGTCTGCTTACATCATCGGCGCGGGAGCGGAAGGCATCGCCACGGAGGCGGCCTTGCGCTTCGCGGGACGACGGGCCTTCTTCGCGGCCTTCTTCGCCGGGCGCTTGGCGGCCTTCTTCGCGGCCTTCTTCGCGCGCTTGGCAGGCTTGCGCTTGGCGGCGGCCTTCTTCGCCGGACGCTTCGCAGCCTTCTTCGCGGCCTTCTTGGCGGGACGACGCTTCGCGGCAGCCTTCTTCGCCGGACGCTTCGCAGCCTTGCGGGCGGTCTTCTTCGCGGCCTTCTTCGCCGGACGACGCTTCGCGGCGGCCTTGCGGACGGTCTTCTTCGCGGCCTTCTTGGCGGGCTTGCGCTTGGCGGCGGCCTTGCGCACGGTCTTCTTGGCAGCCGGCTTGCGCGCGGCCTTCTTCGTCGCCTTCTTGGCGGACTTCTTCGCAGCTTTCTTCATGGCCATGTGATGGCTCCTCGTCAGTTGGACTTACGGGTACTGCAGCCCAGTTTGGAACGCCGCGGGAGTCGGACCCGCGAGCAGCCGCCGACGCGCCAGGCGCGCCGGGACGGATTCTTGGCAACAAAAAACCCGCATCGCGCGGCGATGCAGGTCGTCGGTTCGGAGAGTGCTGGAGGGTTTTTCGGCTTTCGCGGGGGAGACGCTGCCCGAGTCCACCTTTGAATGTTCCAGGGCGGAAGGCGTTGTTGTACTGCGCGTTGTCCCGGTCGCTCGACTCACTCTCTTCCGCAGGTCACCTCTGCTGGGGCGGAAACTAATCACGGTTTTTTCGCCTGTCAACAACCCCGGCGAAAAAATTTCCGGGGCGGGACCGCGCGGGCGCGTCGCGGCGGCGATGTCGCGGCCGCTCCGGCGGCATCACGAGGCCGCGCCGAAGCGCGGCGACGTGCGTTCGCCGCGGCGAGCGCGCAATGCGGAAACGCCTTGTTTTACGCATTCCGGTTCGAGCGGCGGCGCGTGGCGCGGGGTGCGTGCGGCATGCGCGCGCGGCGCGCGCGGCGGCGCGCGCAGCGGCGCCGCGACACCCCGTTCGATGGCCGGCGGGATGTCCGCGCCGTGCCGCCGGATGGCGCGTCGCAACAGCCCGATTGCGCCGATTTGCGCAAAAAAAGAAACCGGCCGAGCGGCCGGTTCCCTGTCGAGCCGACCCGTGGTCGGCTCCCGAAGCGAGCGGAGCGCGGCTCCACCCTGCAGGTCAGTGATCGTCTTCCTCGAGAAGCTCGGCGTACGCGTCCGGGTCGAGCATCTCGTTGAGCTGGTCGGGCTCGTCGGCCTGGAGGACGAACAGCCAGCCGTCGCCGTAGGCGTCCTCGTTGATGGTTTCCGGCTTGTCGGCGAGCGCCGAGTTCACTTCGAGCACGGTGCCGCTGACCGGGCTGTACACGTCAGACGCCGCCTTCACCGACTCGACCACCGCGCAGGCGTTGCCGGCCTCGACGCGGTCGCCGACGTTGGGCAGCTCGACGTAGACGAGGTCGCCGAGCAGCCCCTGCGCATGATCGGAAATGCCGACGGTGACCTTGCCGTCGCCTTCGACGCGGGCCCACTCGTGGGACTTCAGGAACTTCAGGTCGCCGGGGATCTCGCTCATCGTTTGCTCCGGGTTTCGCTTGCCGGCGGACCGGCCGTTGGGGGTCAGGGACGTAGTGTATCCAAGCCGCGGGCGGCAGGGATCACGCTCGCGGATCAGATGCCGGCCTGCGCCTTGCCTTCGCGCACGAACGGGAACTTCACCACCCGCACCGGGACTTCCCTGCCGCGGATGTCGACGCGCACGCCGCCCTCGGCACCGGTGGCGATGTCGCCCGCCGGGACGCGTGCGAAGGCGATCGACTTGCCGAGCGTCGGCGAGAACGTGCCCGAGAGGATCTCGCCCTCGCCGTGCGGCGTGAGCACGCGCTGGCCGTGGCGCAGCACGCCCTTCTCGTCCATCACCAGGCCGATCATCTGCCGCGGCGCGCCCGACGCGTGCTGGGCCTCGAGCACGTCGCGGCCGGTGAACGCGCGCGGCTTCCCGGCGGCGTCCGCGTCCAGCGCGACGGTCCAGCCGAGCGCGGCTTCGTACGGCGTCACCGTCTCGTCCATGTCCTGGCCGTAGAGGTTCATGCCCGCCTCCAGGCGCAGCGTGTCGCGGGCGCCCAGGCCGGCGGGCTTCACGCCGGCGGCGAGCAGCGCGTCCCACAGCGCGACCGCGCGGTCGACCGGCACCACGATCTCGAAGCCGTCCTCGCCGGTGTAGCCGGTGCGGGCGACGAACAGCGGCGTGCCGTCCTTCGCCTTCGCCTCGACCGCGGCGAAGCGCGCGAGCTTGCCGGCGGCCTGCGCGCCGGCGTCGTCGAGCAGGCCGGCCACGCGCTCGCGCGCGGTCGGGCCCTGCACCGCGATCATCGCGAAGTCCTCGCGCTCGGTCACGGACACGCCGAACGGCGCCGCCTGCGCGTTGATCCATGCCAGGTCCTTCTCGCGGGTCGCGGCGTTCACCACGAGGCGGAAGAAGTCCTCGGCCATGAAATAGACGATGAGGTCGTCGATCACGCCGCCCTGCGCGTTCAGCATGCAGGTGTAGAGCGCCTTGCCCGGCTTCTGCAGCTTGTCCACGGAATTCGCGACCAGGGCGCGCAGGAACTCGCGCACGCGGGCGCCGCGCAGGTCCACCACGGTCATGTGGGAGACGTCGAACATGCCGGCGTCGCGGCGCACCTGGTGGTGCTCGTCGACCTGCGAGCCGTAGTGCAGGGGCATGTCCCAGCCGCCGAAGTCGACCATCCTGGCGCCGAGGGCGCGGTGGGCGTCGTTGAGGATGGTCTTGCGGGTCATCGTGGGCGCTCGCTGCGGGGGATGCCCATTATCGGGCATGGCGCGGCCCCCGGGGCGCGCGGGGGTCAGGCAGGCTCGACGTCGAGGGTCATGCCGTCGGCGCCGGCGATGCGGACGCGGGCGCCGGCGGGAAGGTCCGGGCCGCGCACGTCCCAGTAGGCATCGGCGATCTGCACGCGGCCGCGCCCGTCCACGATCGGCTCCCGCAACACCGCCACCTGCCCGACCAGCGCCGCGGTGCGGCGGTTGAGCGTCGGCTTGTCGCCCTGCGGCTCGCGACCGCGGAACCAGCGCCGGTAGACCTGGATCGACGCGAAGCTGAGCACCACGAACGCCGCCACCTGCGCCAACAGCGGAATGCCGGGCACCAGCAGCACGCCCAGGAACACCACGGCCGCGGCGAGGCCCAGCCACAGCATGAAGGCGCCCGGCGCCATCGCTTCCGCCGCGAACAGCAGCAGCGCCAGCGCCGCCCAGCCGAACACGTCCCAGCGCATGGTCAGGCGCCCGGGTTGCGCGGCGCGGCGACGGCGGCGCGCGCGGCCGGTTGCTGCTGCAGCGCTTCCTTTGCCAGCTCGGCGATGCCCCCGAGCGAGCCGATCACGCCGGCGGACTCCATGGGCATCATCACGAACTTCTGGTTCGGCGCCTCGGCCAGCGCCTTGAACGCCTCGATGTACTTCTGCGCGACGAAATAGTTGATCGCGTTGACGTTGCCGCCGGCGATCGCGTCCGAGACCATCCGTGTCGCCTTCGCCTCGGCCTCGGCGAGGCGCTCGCGCGCCTCGGCCTGGCGGAACGCGGCCTCGCGGTCGCCTTCCGCTTCCAGGATCGTCGACTGCTTCTCGCCCTCGGCCTTGAGGATCGCCGCCTGGCGGAAGCCCTCGGCCTCGAGGATGTTGGCGCGCTTCTCGCGCTCGGCCTTCATCTGCCGCGCCATCGCCTCGACCAGGTCGCGCGGCGGCGCGATGTCCTTCAGTTCGATGCGGTTGACCTTGATGCCCCACGGGTGCGTGGCCGCATCCACCGCGACCAGCACCTTGGCGTTGATCTCGTCGCGCTTGGACAGCGACTCGTCCAGGTCCATCGAACCGATCGCGGTGCGGATGTTGGTCATCACCAGGTTGAGGATGGCGATCTCCAGCGTCGCCACCTCGTAGGCCGCCTTCGCGGCGTCCAGCACCTGGAAGAACACGATGCCGTCGACCTTGACCACGGCGTTGTCCTTGGTGATCACGTCCTGGGACGGCACCTCCAGGACCTGCTCCATCATGTTCACCTTGCGGCCGACGCCGTAGACGATCGGGACCAGGAAGTGCAGGCCCGGGGTCAGCGTCTGGGTGTAGCGGCCGAAGCGCTCGACCGTCCACTCGTAGCCCTGCGGCACCATCCGCACGGTCTTGAACAGGATCACGACGCCCGCGAACAGCAGGACGGCGGCGAGAGCGGAACCGAACATGGCGAACCTCCCCGGAAGACGGCCCCAGTGTAGAGCCCCTGCGACGGTTTCGCCGGGTGGCGCATCCTAGCCATCGAATGACCGCCACCGCCGCGCCCGCTTCGGCCTTCGCGATCGACGTCCCCGCCGCCCTGCTCGCCAGGGCGAGGGACGGCGAACGGGCGGCGTTCGAACAGCTCTACCGCTGGTTCGAGCGCCCGGTGTTCACCCTGGCGCTGCGGCTGTGCGGCGATCGAGAGGAGGCTTGCGACGTGCTGCAGGACACCATGCTCAGGCTGTTCGACCGGATCGGCGATTACCGCGCCGTCGACGGCGCGCCGTTCTGGGGCTGGCTGCGGCAGGTCGCGGTGAACGAGGCGTTGATGCGGATGCGGCGCGCGAAGGCGCGCGGCGGCGCGGCGCTCGAGCTGCCCGAGGACGACGGCCTGCCCGACGACCTGCTGCCGCCGCCCAGCGCCGCCGCGGACGCGGCCGCGCTGCAGCGCGCGCTCGCCCGGCTGCCGGCGGCCACGCGCAGCGTGCTCTGGCTCTACCACGCCGAGGGCTACACCCACGAGGAGATCGCCGCGCTGATGGAGCGCACGCCGAGCTTCTCCAAATCGCAACTGGCGCGCGGCGGCAGGAAGCTGCGCGCGCTGCTGGAGGAACCCGTCCATGCCTGATGCCAACGATCCGCGCAGCCGCGGCCCGGCCGGCTGGGGCGATGCCTTCGCCGCGTTGCCGCAGGAGACGCCCCCGGCCGATGCCTGGTCGCGGGTCGCCGCGCGGCTCGACGCACGCGCCACCGCAGCAGCTGCGCAACCCACCACGCCATCGGGCGGCTCGGGCATCCACCGCCCGCATGGCCGCCGCCGGCCCGCGCGCGCCGCGGGATGGCTCGGCGCCGCGGCCGCCGCTGCGCTGGCGCTCGTCGTGGCGTGGCCGAAGCACGAACCCGCGCCCGGCATCGGCCACCCCGTCGATGCATCCAATGCGGCGGCCTCTTCGAACGGAGCATCCGTGCCGCAGCAGGCTTCCGCAGCGCCGACGCCCTCGACGGCTCCCGCGGCGACCGCCATCGCGCTGCCGAAGGCGGTCGAAGCCTCGCGCAAGCCGCGCTACGCCGCCCGCCAGGCACCTGCGCCCACCGGCGCGGCCCAGGCCGCCACAACCGGCGGCGCGGCGCCCGGCGCGCAGCCGCTCGATGCGCTGTACGTCGAATCGGCGCGCCTCGAAACGCTGCTCGCCCTCGCACGCGACGAACGCGTCGCCACCGCCAGCGCGGCGCTGCTGTCCGCCGAGCTCGATGCGCAGGTCGCCGCCATCGATGTCCGCCTCGCCCAGCCCGGGCTCGACGACGCCCAGCGCACGGCGCTCTGGCAGGCGCGCGTGGATGCGCTGCGCCAGGCGGCCGGCTTCGAAAGCACCCAGCGCGTCCTCGCCTCGCAGGGCGATGGCGGCGCGCTGCTGGTGAGCGTGGATTGAGCCTTGCGAAAGACGAACCCCGACACGACCAACAGAGGTGAACCCATGAAACTGTCCCCCACCCGCGCGGCGCTGTGGCTCGCCGTGACCGTCGCACTCGCGCTGCCCGCCGCCGCGCAGGACCTGGCCACCGCGCCGAAGGCGAAGGCGCCGACCGCAGCGCAGCAGAAGGAGCTCGATGCCGCGCGCGCGCAACTGGACGCGGCCGCGAAGCGCTACGGCGAGCTCGCCCGCCAGTACGCCGGCGCCGACGCGCTGCGGATCCGTCTCGAACAGCCGCTGCTGCGCAAGCCGGTGATCGGCGTGGTGCTCGCGCCGGACGATGCCCCCGGCGTGCGCATCGCCGGCGTCACCCCCGGCAGCGCGGCCGCCGAGGCCGGCGTGAAAAGCGGGGATCGCATCATCGCGATCGACGGCAAGGCCATTGCGGGCGCCGCGCCGGAAGCACGCGTGGATGCCGCCCGCGATGCGATTGGCGGGCATGGCGAAGCCTCCGAGATGAAGCTGCGCCTGGTGCGCGAAGGCAAGGAGCAGGTCATCGTGCTGTCGCCGCGTGCCGGCGACCGGCTGATGTTCTACGGCCCCGACATCGAGCTCTCGCTGGACCAGGCACAGATCGCGGCCGAAGCGGCGCGCGCCGCGATACCGGCCGCGCGCGAAGCCGCGGCGCACATCGCCGCGATCGCCCCGGACGTGCGCCGCGAGATCGTGCGGATGCATCCCGGCCAGGCCTGCGCGGGCGAGCACTGCAAGCTGCCGGTGATCGCCGACGCGCTGCGCTGGAACGGCCTGAACCTGGCGTCGGTCGACGCGGGCCTCGGCCGCTATTTCGGGGCGGACGACGGCGTGCTGGTGGTCAGCACCGGTCCCGAGCTGGCAGGGCTGCAGGCCGGCGACGTGATCCGCAGCGTCGACGGCAAGGCGGTGACGTCGCCGCGCGAGGTGATGGACGCACTGCGCGGCCGCGACGCGGGCAGCAAGGTCGCCGTCGGCTACCTGCGCGACCGCAAGGCGGGCAGCACGCAGGTCACGGTGCCCGAGCCGATCACGATCCACTTCCCGGTGCCGCCGGCGCCACCCGCCCCTCCGGCGCCCCCCGCTGCGCCTTCGGCCGCGCTGCCGGCGCCGCCGGCCCCGCCGGCCGCACCTTCGATGGTCCCGCCTGCGCCGCCTGCCGCACCCGCGCCGCCGCCGGCGCCGCCGGTGGACTGAGGCGCGTCAGCGCGCGGTGGCCGCCTCCACGCGCTGCCACGCCGCGGCATCGAGGCGCTCCAGCAATGCGGGCGCCTCGAGGTTCTCGCGCAGCTGCTCCACGCGCGAGGCGCCGAGCATCACCGTGGACACGTTCGGGTTGCGCAGGCACCAGGCGATCGCCAGCTGCGACGGCGCCACGCCGAACTCGCGCGCCAGCAGCGTGAAGCGGCGCGCGCGCTCGATGCGGTGCTCGGCCGGATCGCCGACCACCAGCTTCTGCAGCCAGCCGTAACCCTCGCGCGCCAGCCGACCCTCGCCGACCACGCCGCTCGCGTACTTGCCGGTGAGCAGGCCGGAGGCCAGCGGCGACCAGATCGTGGTGCCCATGCCGTACTCGGCGTAGAGCGGCGCGTACTCGCGCTCCACCCGCTCGCGGTGCAGCAGGTTGTACTGCGGCTGCTCCATCGTCGGCGGCTGCAGGTTGCGCAGGCGCGCGATCTTGTGCGCCTCGCGGATCTG
>JBDZUW010000027.1:0-18838 GCA_040255375.1 Luteimonas sp.
GAGGCGGGGGAAGCTTGCGGGGATGTTCGGGGGCGTCGGCGGCATGGATGCCGCCGAAGAGCCTACATGGACGTACTTGTGGCGTCCCCCGAAAGTCCCCGCACGCTTCCGCCGCCCAGCCCCGGAGGCATTCAGCCGCGTGCGCATCCTGCAGGCGCGCGACTATGCTTTGGGGATGGACGAGGGAAGCCGGGAAACGGGGAAGGCGAGGGCGCTGGTCGGATGGCGGCTGCTCGCGCTTGCGTACGACGCGCTGCCGGTCGTGGCGCTGTGGATGCTGGTGTCGGCTGCGTTCACCCTCGGCTACACCTACCTCGGCCACCACGACCCGCACGAGAACATCCGCCCGTTCTCGCTGCTGGCGTGGCTGCTGTGGCTCGCGTGCTGGCTGGTCGCGGGCGCATACGCAATGCTGAGCTGGCATGGCGGCGGGCAGACGCTGGGGATGCGGCCGTGGCGCCTGCGCGTGGTCGCCGCCGGCGGCGGCGCGCCCGGCTGGCGCGCGCTGGGGATCCGCTATGGCGTCGGCACGCTGTCGCTGCTCGCCGCGGGGCTCGGGTTCTGGTGGGCCTGGTTCGACCGCGATGCGCTCGCCTGGCACGACCGCGCGAGCGGCACGCGCATGCTGCGGCTGCCGAAGCGGCCGCGCGGCGCCTGACGCATGGGGCGCGGCGCCATCGAACGCTCGCCGGCCGCGCGCACGACGCCGGCGGACCGGCGGCGCAGCGCGCAGGCGGCGGCGCCCCTGCGCGACGCCGACGCCGCGGCGATCGAAGCCTTCCTCGACGCGACATGGGCCGAGGCCGGGCTGTCGCGGCAGACGCTCGCGAGCTACCGCCGCGACCTGGAAGGGTTCGCGCGCTGGCGCGACGGCGCGGGCGGCGGGCTCGCGGGCGCGGATCGCGCGGCGCTGTTCGACTATCTCGCCCACCGCACCGCCGCGGGATATTCGCCGCGCAGCAACGCGCGCCTGCTGTCCGCGCTGCGGGCGTTCTTCGCCCATGCGGTGCGGAGGGGCGCCCGCGCGGACGATCCGAGCGCGCAGCTCGAGACGCCCCGGCTGCCGCGCCTGCTGCCCAAGGCGCTGGCCGAAAGCCAGGTCGACGCGCTGCTCGCGGCGCCGGACATCGCCACCCCGGCGGGGCTGCGCGATCGCGCGATGCTCGAACTGATGTACGCCTGCGGCCTGCGCGTGAGCGAGCTGGTCGGGCTGCCGGCAACCGCGGTGAACCTGCGGCAGGGCGTGTTGCGGGTCACCGGCAAGGGCAGCCGCGAGCGCCTCGTGCCGCTGGGCGAGGAAGCGCGGCACTGGCTGCAGCGCTACCTCGACGAGGCGCGCCCGGTGTTCGCCGGCAAGCGCGCACCGCTGCCGTTGTTCCTCGCGCCGGGCGGCGAGGCGCTGAGCCGGCAGGCGTTCTGGTCGCTGGTGAAGCGGTACGCGGCCGCCGCCGGGATCGACCCGTCGCGCGTGAGCCCGCACGGCCTGCGCCACAGCTTCGCCACCCACCTGCTGAACCATGGCGCCGACCTGCGCGCGCTGCAGATGCTGCTCGGCCACAGTTCGCTGTCGACGACGCAGATCTACACGCTGGTGGCGCGCGAGCACCTCAAGCGCCTGCACGGGCAGCACCACCCCCGTGCCTGAACGCCCTGCGCGGAAGGGCCGGGCGCAGGGCGGGGCGCGACGGGGCCTGTGAGACAATCGCGGCATGAAGCCGATCGCCCTGCTGTTGCTCACCCTCTGCAGCCTTTCCGCCTGCGCGCAGGAACCCGCGCCGGCCGCCAAAGGGCGCGCCGCCGCGCCCGGGAGCGCCGCCGCCAGCGCGCGCGATGCCCTGCGCTCGATCGATCCGTCGATCCGGATCGAGAGCATTTCCGCGGCGCCGATCCCGGGCTTCCAGCAGGCGATCGTCGGCGGCCAGGTGGTTTACGTCAGCAACGACGGCAAGTACCTCATGCAGGGCACGCTGTACGACGTGCAGGGCCGCCGGGACCTGGGCGAGGGCGCGCTGAAGCGGCTGCGCCGCGAGCTGGTGGCGTCGGTGCCGGTCGCCGACCGCATCGTCTTCGCGCCCAAGGACCCGAAGTACACGGTGACGGTGTTCACCGACGTGGAGTGCGGCTACTGCCGCAAGTTCCACTCCGAGATCGCCGAGTACAACCGGCTCGGGATCGCGGTCCAGTACCTCGCGTTCCCGCGCATGGGCCTGGGCAGCGCCGATTTCCGGAAGATGGTGGCGGTGTGGTGCGCGGCGGACCGGCGCAAGGCGCTCACGGACGCCAAGAACGGCACCGACGTGCCCTATCGCGCCTGCACCAACCCGGTGACGATGGAATACGAGCTCGGCCGTCGCGCCGGGCTGACCGGCACTCCGATGGTGCTGGCCCCCGACGGGACCCAGCTCGGCGGCTACGTGCCGCCGCGGGAGCTCAGGGCCGCGCTGGATGCGCTGGCCAGGGGGCAGGCGCCGGCGGCGAGCGGGGCGGTCGGGCTACAATAACGGGCCCCGTCCCGTACGGCTCGCACGGTGCCCGTTGGACACCCGCTGATGACCCCGATAGTGCTCGAGGGCCTCCCGGCCCTGTCGCCGTTCCGCCGCGAGCGGCTGCAAGCCAGGCTCCAGGCCATCGCCCCCGGGCTGCGCGTCCTCGGGGCGTGGCACGCCTACTGGATCGAGCCCGAAGCGGGCGCCGAGCCGGACGCGGCCGCGCTCCAGCGCATCCTCGAGGCCACGCCCTCGTTCGCGCCGCTGGCGCCTGGCGCCACCTCGCGCTTCGTCCTTCCGCGCCTCGGCACGATCTCGCCGTGGGCGAGCAAGGCGACCGAACTGCTGCACGGCGCGCGCCTGCCGGTGAAGCGCGTCGAGCGCGGCACCCGCATCGACATCGCCGGCTGGCCCGATGACGCCGCGCAGCGCGCGGCGGTCGCGAAACTGCTGCACGACCCGATGACGCAGTCGCTGGTCGCGGGGCGCGAGGAGGGCGCCGCGCTGTTCGGCGTGCCGCCGCGCGGCGCGCTGGAGCGGATTCCGCTGGCCGCGCTGCAGCAGGCGAACGCGCGCCTCGGCCTCGCGCTTGCCGACGACGAGATCGACTACCTGCGCGCGCGCTTCGGCGAACTCGGCCGCGATCCGAGCGACGTCGAGCTGATGATGTTCGCGCAGGCGAACTCCGAGCACTGCCGGCACAAGATCTTCAACGCCAGCTGGACCATCGACGGCGCCGAGCAGGCGGGCAGCGGCGGCAAGCCGGTGTCGCTGTTCGGCATGATCCGGCACACGCACGCGACGACGCCCGAGCACACGCTGTCGGCATACAGCGACAACGCGGCGGTGGTCGCGGGGCATCGCGCGCGCCGCTTCCGCCCGGATCCGCAGACCGGCGAGTACCGCGCGGAAGCCGCGGCCGACAGCGCGTTCTGCATCAAGGTCGAGACGCACAACCACCCCACCGCGATCGCGCCGTTCCCCGGCGCGTCCACCGGCGCGGGCGGCGAGATCCGCGACGAGGGCGCGACCGGCCGCGGCGGCAAGCCGAAGGCCGGCCTGACCGGCTTCAGCGTCTCGCACCTGCGCATCCCCACGCTGCCGCAACCGTGGGAGGCGTCGCGCGCGCTGAATCCGCGCATGGCGCCGGCGCTGGAAATCATGCTCGACGGGCCGCTCGGCGGCGCCGCGTTCAACAACGAGTTCGGGCGCCCGAACCTGCTCGGCTACTTCCGTTCGTTCGAGCTGCGCGAGGCCGACGGCCTGGCGCGCGCCTACGACAAGCCGATCATGCTCGCCGGCGGCCTCGGCGCGGTCGACCGCACGATGGTCGCCAAGCGCCCGCTCTCGCCGGGCGATGCGGTGATCGTGCTCGGCGGCCCGGCGATGCTGATCGGCCTGGGCGGCGGCGCCGCAAGTTCCGTGGCATCGGGCGAGAGCGCCGAGGACCTGGATTTCGCCAGCGTGCAGCGCGACAACCCGGAAATGGAGCGCCGCTGCCAGGAAGTGATCGACCGCTGCGTCGCGCTCGCCGAGCGCAACCCGATCCTGTCGATCCACGACGTCGGCGCCGGCGGCCTGTCGAACGCGATCCCCGAGCTGCTGCACGACTCCGGCGTCGGCGGCACGATCGACCTCGGCAAGGTGCCGAGCGACGATCCGTCGCTCTCGCCGCTGCAGCTGTGGTGCAACGAGTCGCAGGAGCGCTACGTGCTCGGCCTGCCGCAGGATCGCGTCGCCGAGTTCGCGGCGATCTGCCTGCGCGAGCGCTGCCCGTTCGCCGTGGTCGGCACCGCGACGGCCGAGGAACGCCTCGTCGTCGGCTACCTGGCGTCCGGGAGCGCGGAACCGCACCCGATCGATTTGCCGATGGACGTGCTGTTCGGCAAGCCGCCGAAGATGCATCGCGACACGGCCCGCCCGTCCGTGGCGCGCTGGCCCGCGCTCGACACCGGCGCGCTCGACCTGCGCGAAGCGGGGCTGCGCGTGCTCGCGCATCCGACGGTGGCGGCGAAATCGTTCCTGGTCACCATCGGCGACCGCAGCGTCGGCGGCCTGACCGCGCGCGACCAGATGGTCGGTCCGTGGCAGCTGCCGGTCGCCGACTGCGCGATCACGCTGTCCGGCTACGAGGGCGTCGCCGGCGAAGCGATGGCGATCGGCGAGCGCACGCCGCTGGCCCTGCTCGATCCGGTCGCGGCCGCGCGCATGGCGGTCGGCGAAGCGGTCACCAACCTGTGCGCCGCGCCGGTGGATTCGCTCGAAACGATCAAGCTGTCCGCGAACTGGATGGCCGCCGCCGGCCACGACGGCGAGGACGCGCGTTTGTTCGACGCGGTTCGCGCGGTGGCGATGGAACTGTGCCCGGCACTCGACCTGTCCATCCCGGTCGGCAAGGATTCGCTGTCCATGCAGGCGCAGTGGAAGGGCGCCGATGGCGAAGCCGCGAAGTCGGTGTCGCCGGTGTCGCTGATCGTGTCCGCGTTCGCGCCGGTGGCCGACGTGCGGCAGCAGCTGACGCCTCTGCTGTCGCGCGAGGGCGAGACCGAGCTGTGGCTGATCGGCCTCGGCGCGGGCCGCCAGCGCCTCGGCGGATCGATCCTCGCGCAATGCCATCCGCAGGCCGGCGGGCAGGGCGCGCTGCCGGTGTTCCGCGGCGAAGGCGCCGGCGCCGGCGTGCCGGACCTCGAGGATCCGCGCCGCCTGCGCGCCTTCTTCGAGCTCGTCCGCGACGCGCGCAACGACGGCCTGCTGCTCGCCTACCACGACCGTTCCGACGGCGGCGCGTTCGCCGCGCTCGCCGAGATGGCGTTCTGCTCGCACCTGGGCCTGGACATCGTGCTCGACGGCTGGGGCGCGGACCGCATCGAGGACGTGTTCCGCACGCTGTTCAACGAGGAGCTCGGCGCGGTCGTGCAGATCGCGTGCGAGGACCGCGCCGCGTTCGCCGACCTGGTCGCGCGCCACGGGCTGGTGGATTGCGCGCAGCGCATCGCGCGCCCGAGCACCGCGCCGAAGCTGCGCGTGCTGGACGACGGCGAAGCGCTCGCCGAATGGGGCTGGGACGAATTGTTCGGCGCGTGGTGGTCGGTGACGCACGCGATGCAGCGCCTGCGCGACAACCCCGAATGCGCCGACGAGGAACGCGCCGCGGCGATGCGCTTCGACATGCCCGGGCTGCGGCCGAAGCTGGCGTTCGATCCGGCCGACGACATCGCCGCGCCGTTCATCGCCACCGGCGCCAGGCCGAAGGTCGCGATCCTGCGCGAGCAGGGCGTCAACGGCCAGGTGGAGATGGCCTCCGCGTTCGAGCGCGCCGGTTTCGCCGCGTACGACGTGCACATGAGCGACCTCGTCGCCGGCCGCGCGCGGCTCGACGGCTACGCAGGCCTGGCGGCCTGCGGCGGCTTCAGCTACGGCGACGTGCTCGGCGCGGGCCGCGGCTGGGCCACCAGCATCCTGGAGCGGCCGGAACTGCGCGACATGTTCGCGGCCTTCTTCGCGCGCGGCGACACGTTCTCGCTGGGCGTGTGCAACGGCTGCCAGATGCTGAGCCAGCTGCGCGACATCATTCCCGGCACGGCGCACTGGCCGCGCTTCCTGCGCAACCGCAGCGAACAGTTCGAGGCCCGCTTCGGCATGCTCGAGGTGGTCGAATCGCCGTCGCTGTTCCTGCGCGGCATGGCCGGTTCGCTCATCCCGGTGGCGATCGCGCACGGCGAGGGCCGCGCGGAGTTCGCGAGCTCGGTGGACGCGGCCGCGGCGCGCGTGGCGCTGCGCTACGTGCGCGGCGACGGCAGCCCCGCCGACGCGTACCCGGCGAATCCGAACGGTTCGGCGGACGCCGTCGCCGGCCTGTCCAGCGACGACGGCCGCTCGACGATCCTGATGCCGCATCCCGAGCGGACGCCGCGCACGCTCAACATGAGCTGGGCGCCGGCGGGCTGGCCCGACGAATCGCCGTGGCTCCGCATGTTCCGGAACGTCCGCGCCGCCCTCGGCTGACGAGGCGATCGGCGTGAATGCGGTTCCACTGCGCCCGGAGGGGGCGGGGCCGCGGGCGACCTGATAGATTCAGGGGTCCGGCGGAGGGCAGGATGGACGCAGTCGCCAACGAAGGCAGGATCGCCGCGCGCGATGGCGCGCCCGCAGGCGCGGATGCCGACGAGCGCATCGTCGCCGCCCTGCTCGAACGCGGCCGCCTGAAGGACGCCGACCTTGCCCGCGTCCGCCGCGTCCACGACGAGGCCGGGGGCAGCCTGCTGGCGCTGCTCGGACGGCTCGGCCTGTTGTCCGAGCGCGACCACGCCGAAGCCTGCGCCGCCGTGCTCGGCCTGCCGCTGCGCAGCGCGCGCGACCTGCCCGACCTGCCGCCGGAGGGCACGACCCTGGGGCTGCGCTTCATGCAGCAGTTCCACGTCGTGCCGGTGGGCGAGGACGACACGCACGTCGACGTGCTGCTCGCCGATCCGCAGGATCCGTACATCCTCGACGCGGTGCGCCTGGCCGACGGCCGCGAGGTGCGCGCGGCGGTGGCGCTGCGCTCCGAGATCGACGACCTGATCGAGCGCTGGCACGGCCAGGGCCGCAGCGCGATGGGCGCGCTGCTCGACGGCAGCGAAGGCGAGGACGCCGGCGGCGTCGAGGACATCGAGCACCTGCGCGACCTCGCGTCGGAGGCGCCGGTCATCCGCCTCGTCAACCTCGTCATCCAGCGCGCGGTCGAGCTGCGCGCGTCCGACATCCACATCGAGCCGTTCGAGAACCGCCTCAAGGTGCGCTACCGCATCGACGGCGTGCTCGAGGAAGGCGAGGCACCGCCGCAGAACCTCACGGCGGCGGTGATCTCCCGCATCAAGATCATGGCGAGGCTCAACATCGCCGAGCGGCGCCTGCCGCAGGACGGCCGCATCATGCAGCGCGTGCAGGGCCGCGAGCTCGACCTGCGCGTGTCCACGATGCCGACCGCGCACGGCGAATCGGTGGTGATGCGCCTGCTCGACCGCGAATCGGTGGTGCTCGACTTCCAGCGGCTGGGCTTCACCGACGCGCTGCTGCCGCGCTTCGAGCAGGTGCTGCGCCAGCCGCACGGCATCCTGCTGGTCACCGGTCCGACCGGTTCGGGCAAGACGACGACGCTGTACACGGCGCTGTCGAAGCTCAACACGCCGGGCGTCAAGATCATCACCGTCGAGGACCCGGTCGAATACCAGATCGAGGGCATCAACCAGGTGCAGGCGAAACCGCAGATCGGCCTCGACTTCGCCGGCGCGCTGCGCTCGATCGTGCGCCAGGACCCGGACATCATCATGATCGGCGAGATGCGCGACCTCGAGACCGCGCGCATCGCGATCCAGTCCGCGCTCACCGGCCACCTGGTGCTGTCGACGCTGCACACCAACAACGCTGCCGGCGGCGTGACCAGGCTGCTCGACATGGGCGTGGAGGACTACCTGCTCACGTCCACCGTGAACGGCATCCTCGCGCAGCGCCTGGTGCGCCGCCTCGAGCCGACGCACGCCGAGCGCTACGAAGCCTCGCCCGAGGAGATCGAGAAGTTCGGGCTGCGCCGCTACCAGCCGACCGGCACGATCCACCTGTACCGGCCGCGCGCATCGGCGCTGTCGCCCACCGGCTAC
Source organism: Luteimonas sp. (assembly GCA_040255375.1). Lineage (GTDB taxonomy): Bacteria > Pseudomonadota > Gammaproteobacteria > Xanthomonadales > Xanthomonadaceae > Cognatiluteimonas. Next base: position 8,126 of record JBDZUW010000027.1, read on the forward strand.
CTCGGCCGCACGACCATCATGGAATTCCTGGTGATGGACGACGCGCTGCGGCGCGCGGTGATGCGCCACGCCGGCATGGGCGAGCTCGAGCGGCTCGCCCGCGAGGCCGGCATGCGCACGATGTACGAGGACGGGCTCGCAAAGGCCCTCGCCGGCGAGACGACCATCGAGGAAGTGCTGCGCGTCACCGAGGACGCCTGAGGCGATGGCGCTGTTCCGCTACAAGGCGCTGGACGCGCGCGGCGAGATGCTCGACGGCCAGATGGAGGCCGCCGACGGCGCCGAGGTCGCGCGCCGCCTGCAGGAGCAGGGCCACCTGCCGGTCGAGGCCAGGCCGGCGGCGGAGGGCGGTGGCGCACGTGTCGCGTGGCGCGCCTGGCTGAAGCCGAAGCCCTTCGCGGGCGAACGGCTGGTGCAGTTCACCCAGCAGCTGTCCACGCTGCTCGGCGCCGGCCAGCCGCTGGACCGCGCGCTCGCCATCCTGCTCGAGCTGCCGGAGGACGAGGCGGCGAAGCGCATCATCGCCGACGTCCGCGACGCCGTGCGCGGCGGCAGCCCGCTGTCGGCGGCGCTGGAACGCCAGCACGGTGCGTTCGGAAGGCTGTACGTCAACATGGTGCGCGCGGGAGAAGCGGGAGGCAGCCTGCACGAGACGCTCGCGCGCCTGGCCGAATACCTGGAGCGCAGCCGCGCGCTGCGCGGCCGCGTCGTCAACGCGCTGATCTATCCCGCGATCCTGCTGGCGATGGTGTCGCTGAGCCTGCTGTTCCTGCTCGGCTTCGTGGTGCCGCAATTCGCCGCGATGTACGACAGCCTCGACGCGCCCCTGCCGTGGTTCTCGCGCGTCGTGCTCGGGGTGGGCATGTTCGTGCGCGATTGGTGGATCGTGCTGCTGGCCGTGCCGGCGCTGGGGGCGCTGTGGCTCGACCGGAAGCTGCGCGATGCCGCCTTCCGTGCGCGCTTCGATGCGTGGCTGCTGGAGCGCAGGTTCGCCGGCCCGCTGGTGGCGAAGCTGGAAACCGCGCGCCTGGCCCGTACGCTCGGCACGCTGCTGCGCAACGGCGTGCCGCTGCTGGCGGCGCTGGGCATCGGCCGCAACGTGCTCGGCAACCGCGCGCTCGCCGCGGACGTGGACGGCGCGATCGAGCAGGTGCGCAACGGCGCCGGACTTGCGGGCGCGCTCGGCCGCGGCAAGCGCTTCCCGCGGCTCGCGCTGCAGATGATCCAGGTCGGCGAGGAATCCGGCGCGCTCGACGCGATGCTGCTCAAGGCCGCCGACGCGTTCGAACGCGAGACCTCGCTCGCGCTGGACCGCATGCTCGCCGCGCTGGTGCCCGCGGTCACCCTGGTGCTCGCGGCGATCGTCGGCGTGGTGATCCTCGCCGTGCTCACGCCCATCTACGACCTCACCACCGTCATCGGATAGGAACCTTCCGCATGCGCAACCGCCACTTCCGTCCCGTCCCGTCGCGCAAGGCCGCGCGCGGATTCAGCCTCATCGAGATCATCCTCGTGGTCGTGCTGATCGGCGGCATCGTTGCCTTTGCGGCCAGCCGCATCCTCGGCGGCGGCGATCGCGCCAAGGCCAACCTCGCCAGGGCGCAGGTGCAGACGCTCGCCGAGAAGGTGCAGCAGTACGAGATGGACACCGGCGGCCTGCCGCCTTCGCTCGACGCGCTGGTCGCCAATGCCGGCAACGCGCCGGGGTGGCTCGGTCCGTATGCGAAGCCGGCGGAGCTGAAGGATCCCTGGAACCATCCCTATGTCTATCGCGTGCCCGGCGAAGGCCAGCCGTTCGACCTCGTCAGCCTCGGCAAGGACGGACAGCCGGGCGGCGAGAGCGTGGACGCGGACCTGAAGTACCAGTAGCCGGTGCGCACCCGCGGCTTCACCCTGCTCGAGCTCGTGCTGGTGCTGGCGATCGTCGCCCTCGCCACGCTGCTCGGCGCGGGCGCGATCGGCCGCGGCATGGAGGGGCTGCGGCTGCGCTCGGCCGCGAACGGGATCGCCGCGCAGCTGCGCTTCACCCGCGCGCAGGCGCTCGCGACCGGCGAGCCGCAGCGTTTCACGATCGATCCGGCGGCGCATGCGTGGCAGGCGCCGAAGGGGCGGCATGGCGAGTTGCCGGCGAGCGCATCCGTCGCATTCATCGGCGCGCACGAGGCGCAGCCTGCGGAAGGCGTCGGCGCGGTGGTGTTCTTTCCCGATGGCGCCGCAACTGGTGGGCGGGTGCGGCTGGAGCAGGGCGGGGCGGGGTGGCAGGTGGATGTCGCGTGGTTGACGGGGCAGGTTGTGGTGGGGCGGGTGCGATGAATCGCGAATGCAACCGCCGGCGAGCGAGTGTCCTCGGCCGTGTCGACGGCATCCTTGTCCGCGCGACCGGAGTGTATCCGCAGCGAGGCTTCACCCTGATCGAGGTCATCGTCGCCTTCGCGGTGCTCGCGCTCGCGCTGGCGATCGTGCTCGGCACGCTGTCGAACGCATCGCGGCAGGTGCGCTGGTCCGACGATGCGGGGCGCGCCGCCCTGCACGCGCAGTCGCTGCTCGACGACACCGGCGTCGCGGAAGCGCTGGTGCCGGGCCGCAGCGAAGGCACGTTCGACGACGGCCGCTATCGCTGGACGCTCGATGTCGCGCCCTGGCAGGAGCCTGCGGCGCGCGACGCACCCGCGACGCCGCAACCGGTGGATCCCGCGGCGCCACGACTGCTGCGGCTCGCGCTCGACGTGCGCTGGGGCGACGGCGTGCGCGACGGCACCGGCGTGGACGATCCGCGCACCCGCCTGCACCTCGAATCGCTGCGCCTGGTGCGCCCCGATCCCGCCGCGTCGACCCTGCCATGAGGGCACGCGGCTTCACCCTCGTCGAAGTGCTGCTCGCCACCGCGCTGCTGGCGGCGGGTCTCGCGCTCGCGTTCGCGACGCTGCGCGCGGCCACCGCGACCGTGCAGCGCGGCGAAGCGCTGTCGCAGCGCAACGAGCGCGTCCGCGCCGTCTCCGGTTTCCTGCGCTCGCGCCTGTCCGCGGCGCGCCCCGTTCCGTTCGCGATGGACGAATCCGGCGGCGTCGCCTACCGCTTCCGCGGCGATGGCACGCGCCTCGAGTTCGTCGCCGACCTGCCCGACTACCTCGGGCGCGGCGGACCGTACCTGCACCGGCTCGAAGTCGAGCGCGCCCCGGACGGAACGCTGCGGCTCGTCGTGTCGTTCCGGATGGTGCAGGGCGGTGCCGTCGTCGGCGGCGAACGCGCGGCGCGCGACATCGCGCCCGAAGTGCTCGCCGAGGGCTTGCGTTCGGTGGCGCTGCGTTATCGCGGCCTGCGCGCCGACGGCAAGCCCGCGGCATGGCAACCGGAATGGAACGAGGGCGACGCGATGCCCTTGCAGGTCGAGTTGCGCCTGCGCGACGCGGACGGCCGGGCCTGGCCACCGGTGCTGGTCGCGCTGCCGCTCGCGGGCCGGTATGCGATGCGGATGGGCGGGCCGTGAGCCGCGTCCGCGACGCCACCCACCCGCGTGCGCGGCGCAACCGCGGTATCGCGCTGCTGCTGGTGCTGTGGCTGGTCGCGCTGCTCGCGGCGACGGTGGGCGCGTTCGCGCTGTCCGCCCGCACCGAGCAGCTGCAGGGCCAGGTGCTCGCGCGCGGCCTGGAAACGCGCGAGGCCGCGCGCGCCGGCATCGAGTACGCGATGTCGCGCCTGTCGGACGCCGATCCGCAGCGGCGCTGGATCCCGGACGGCCGCGAATACCGCTGGCGCTTCGGCGACGCCGACATCGCGCTGCGCATCGTCGACGAGCAGGGCAAGGTCGACCTCGACATGGCCGACGCGGGGCTGCTCGCGGCGCTGCTGCGGCAACTCGGCACGGAACCGCAGGACGCGGTGCGCATCGCCGGCGCCATCGTCGACTGGCGCGATGCCGACGCGCTGACCCAGCCGGGCGGCGGCGCGGAAGCGCCGGACTACGCCGCCGCCGGCCGCGACTACGGGCCCGCCAACCTGCCCTTCGAGAGCGTGGCCGAAGTCGAGCAGGTGCTCGGCGTGACGCCGCCGCTCTATGCGCGGCTGGCGCCGCTTGTGACCGTTTACAGCGGCCGCGCCGTTCCCGACCCGGCCTATGCGCCCGCGGCCGTGCGCGCGGCGACCGGGCTTCCCGCGGTGCCGGCAGGTCCGCTGGCATCCGGCAGCGGCACGTATAGTATCGAGAGCCGCGCCAGCGTCCGCGGCCGCGCGGCGGTGTTGCGCGTGGTCGCGCGCGTCGGTGGCAGCGGCTTGCCGGGGTCGGCATGGACGCCACTGCGCTGGGAGGAGGGAACATCGCCACGTTGACGCCATTCCTCGCGTGGTGGGGCCGCGCGCTGGCTGCGTGGCTGCCGCCTGCGTGGCGCCGCGCCCTCGGCATGGATCGCGGCCGCGTGCTGCTGCGTGCGGGCGACGACGCACGCGACATTCCGCAGGCACTGGCCGACCTGCCGCGCTGGCTGCTGCTGCCCGCGTCCGCCGGCCTGCGCCGGCGCCTGGTGTTGCCCGCCGCGGCCGCGGAGCGCCTGCGCGACGTGGCGGGTTTCGAGGTCGACCGACAGACGCCGTTCGCGAAGGACGCGGTGGGCTACGACGCGCGGGTGGTCGGCCGCCGCGGCGATGGGCAGCTCGACGTGGAGCTGGTGGTGGTGCCGCGCGCGAAGCTCGAGGAGCAGCTCGCGCAGCTCGGCGACGCCGCGGCGCAACTGGCCGGCGCCGACCTTGCCGACGCCGCGGGCGAGCCGGTCGGCGTGAACCTGCTTCCGGCGGAACTGCGCCGCCGCCGCCACGACCCCGCGCGAGGCGTGAACGCGCTGCTCGCGCTCGCCTTCGTCGCCGCCACCGCGGCGATGCTCGCGCTGGTGCTGCACAACCGCGAGGACGCGGCGCGCCGCATGCAGGCGCAGGTCGCGCGGCAAGCCGGCGCCGCGCGCGCGGTGTCGGTGCAGCGCGCCGAGCTGGTGGCGCTGGTCGAAGGCCGCGCGTGGATCCTGCGCGAGCGCGCGGCGCGCCCGCAGCTCGTGTCGGTGCTCGACCAGGTCGCGCAGCGCCTGCCGGACGACACCTGGCTGGACAAGCTCGCGATCGACAACGACCGGCTGCTGCTGATCGGGCGCAGCGCGCAGGCGTCCGCGCTGGTCGCGCGCATGGAAGGTGCGCCGCAATGGCGTTCGCCGGCGCTCACCGGCACGCTGCAACCCGATCCGCGCAGCGGCCGCGACCGCTTCACGCTCGCCGCCGACCTGGCGGTGGCGCCGGCCGTCGCGCAAGCCACGACACCCGGGCCGACGACGACACAGGCGGGAGGCGCCGATGCCGGCCGTCCCTGACCGCGACCGCTGGCTCGCGCTCGGCCTGCTGGTGGCAGCGCTCGTCGCCGGCTACCTGGTGTTCGTGCATCCATGGTGGACCGTGCCGATGCGCGCTGCGGATGCGCGCATCGAGGCATTGCAGGCGCGCGATGCGCGCGCGACGGCGCAGCTCGCGCAGGCGAACGGGATCGAGCGCCGCCTGCAGGCCGCACGCGCGCTCGACGCGCGCGCGCCCGCCTTCCTGCCCGAAGCCACGGTGGAACTGGCGACCGCAGCGCTTGCGCAACGGCTGGAGACCGAAGTCGCGCGCGCGAGCCCCGGCCACCGCGGCTGCGCCATCACCAACCGCTCGCCCGCCGAACAGGCGCCCGGCGATGCGCGCCATCCGAAGGCGGGCATGCACGTGCGCCTGCGCTGCGGCAATACCGAACTCGGCGCGCTGCTGCAGGGACTCGAGGGCGGGCATCCGGTGCTGTTCGTCGACAACCTGAGCGTCGTCGCGCAGGGTTTCTTCGAATATCCGGGACAGGCGGCGGCACAGGCCGGCGGACTCGACGTCGAGTTCGACCTGTACGGCTACCTGCGGCCCGCGAGCGGCGCGGAGGCGATCGATGCGCGCTGACCGGATCGCGCCCGCCACCTGGCTGCTCGGCGCCGCCGCGGCGTGGGCCGTGGTCGGTGCTGCGCTCGCCTGGGCGGGCCTCGGCGGACGCATCGCCGCTGCCGATCCGGGTGCGATCGCTGCGCAGCCGCTGCCGCGCGCCGTGGCCGATACGGACATCGGGCCGCCGGCGCCGTACGACGCGTTCGCGGCGCGCCCGCCCTTCGCGCAGGACCGCCGGCCGCACCCGTTCTCGCTGCCCGGCGGTGAGGGCGATGGCGCGCGCGGCGACGCTTCGGCCTTCGACTACGCGCTCACCAGCGTGATCATCGCGCCGCGCCTGCGGCTGGCGATCGTCGAGCCCTCGGCGGGCGGGGAATCGGTGCGCGTGCGCGAAGGCGAGACCGCGGAAGGCTTGGGTGGCTGGCGCCTGCTCGAACTGCGGCCGCGCGCCGCGGTGTTCGAAGGCCCCGGCGGGCGTCGCGAACTCGAGCTGCGGGTCTGGGCAGGCGGCGACGGCAGCGCCGCCGGCGCGATGCCGGCGGCCGTCGTGCAGGTGCCCGCGCCGCCGCCGGTGGCGGATGCGCCGGCTACCGGCACTGGCGCGCGCGAGCCGGCCCCCGCGGCGACACCCGCGCCGACCCAGGTGCAGCAGCAGATGGAAGCGATCCGCCGCCGCATCGAAGCCCGCCGCGCGCAGCTGCGCAGCGAGGCCCGCCGGGACAACACGCAGGCCAGCCCTGCCCGCAATCCGTAGAGTGCACGCCATGGACTTCCGCATTTCCAGGATTTCGACCCCGCTGCTGGCGGGCCTGCTCGCGGCCTGCGCGAGCATTCCGCCGCCGGCGATCCAGCGCAGCGCCGCGCCGCCGGCCGCGGAGCCGGCGGCTGCCGCAGCGGCCGCATCGGAGGCCGCCGACGCCGCGCGGGCGCCGCAGGCCGTGATCCGGCGCGGCACCGGCCAGGTCATCGATGCGGACGCCGCGCGCTCGGCGCCGCCGCTGCCCGCCGTGTCCGGCGCCGGTTCCACCTTCAACTTCGAGGGCACGCCGCTGCCGGTGGTGGTCAAGGCGATCCTCGGCGACATGCTCGGCCAGAACTACGTCATCGCGCCGGACGTGCAGGGCACGGTCACGCTGTCCACGCCGCACCCGGTCAGTGCGGCGGGCGCGCGCGACCTGCTGGAGATGGTGCTGGGCTGGAACAACGCGCGCATGGTGTACAGCGGCGGCCGCTACAACATCGTCCGCGCCGACCAGCCGCTCGACGGCAGCCTGTCCGCGCGCAGCGGCCCCGCCGCGGTCGCCAACGGCTACGAGACGCGCGTGGTCCCGCTGCGCTACATCTCCGCCACCGAGATGGCGAAGCTGCTCAAGCCGTACGCGCGTTCCAATGCGATCATGGACGCCGACGCCGGCCGCAACACCATTACCGTCGCCGGCTCGCGCGCCGAGCTCGAGAACTACCTGCGCACGATCCAGGTGTTCGACGTCGACTGGATGGCCTCGATGTCCGTCGGCGTGTTCCCGCTGCAGTCGGGGCGCGCGTCCGACGTGGTCGAGGACCTGGAGAAGGTGTTCGGCGAGGCCGGCAAGTCGCCCGTCGCGGGCATGTTCCGCTTCATGCCGCTGGAAGCCGCGAACGCGGTGCTGGTGATCACGCCGCAGCCGTCGTACCTCGACAGCATCCGCGACTGGCTCGAGCGCATCGACGGCGCGGGCGCGGGGCCGCAGCTGTTCTCGTACGAACTGAAGTTCATCAAGGCCAAGGACCTCGCCGACCGCCTCGCCGAGGTGTTCGGCGGCGGCGGCGCGCGCGGCGGACGTTCCGGCGCGCCGAGCCTGATGCCGGGGTCGCAGTCCACCGAGATCAAGGACGGCGGCGTCGCCGGTCCGGAAACCAGCAGCGCGCCGATCGGCGGCGATGGCGGCGGCCTCGGGCAGGGCACGATGTCGCTCGATCCGCGCGAATCGGGCAACGGCGCGGTCACCCTCGAGGTGGACGGCGACCGCGTCGGCGTGTCGGCCGTCGACGAGACCAACACGCTGCTCGTGCGCGCCAGCCCGCAGGCCTGGCACTCGATCCGCGACGTCATCGAACGCCTCGACGTGATGCCGATGCAGGTGCACATCGAAGCGCAGGTCGTCGAGGTCAAGCTGAGCGGCGACCTCAAGTACGGCGTGAGCTGGTACTTCGAGCAGGCCGTGAACCGCTCGACCGCCGATGGCGGCGCGGGGCTGCCGTCCGCGCTCGGCCGCGACATCTGGGGCGACATCGCCGGCAGCATCCGGCCGGCCGGCGGCGCCTTGCCGGGCCTGAACTGGACCTTCCTCGGCCGCAACGCGGCGGCGGTGATCAACGCGCTCGACCAGGTCACCGACGTGCGCCTGCTGCAGACGCCGTCGGTGCTGGTGCGCAACAACGCCGAGGCGACGCTCAACGTCGGCACGCGCATCCCGATCCAGTCGGTGTCGTTCAACCCGGGCGGCGTCGCCGACACCGGCACCTTCAGCCAGGTGCAGTACCTCGACACCGGCGTGATCCTCAAGGTGCGGCCGCGCGTGACCAAGGACGGCATGGTGTTCCTCGACATGGTGCAGGAAGTCAGCTCGCCCGGCGCGGTCCCGGCCAGCTGCGCGTCGAACGCCGCCAACTGCAACGTGCCGATCGACACGCGCCGGCTCAAGACCGAGGCGGCGATCCGCAGCGGCGACACGGTGATGCTCGCCGGACTGATCAGCGACAGCGCGGAAAATGGCTCGTCCGGCGTGCCCTACCTCAGCCGCATTCCCGTCGTCGGTTCGCTGTTCGGCACGCGCACCGCCAATACCGGGCGCAACGAGGTGATCGTGCTGCTGACGCCGACGATCGTGCGGGACCCGGAGGAAGCGCGCACGCTCACGGACGAGTACACGCGCCAGTTCCGCGCGATGGAACCGCTGCAGCGCGCGAAGGCGCGCTGACGCAGGCGCGCCTTGCCGGCTTCCGCATCGCAGGCCGCGCCGCCACGGGCGCCCGCCCTGCCCATCGTGCTGGTGCCGCTCGGCACCGACGACGCGGCGCTCGATGCCTGCCTGGCCGCGCTCGACGCGGGCACGCCCGCCGGCACGCGGGTGTGGCTCGCCGACGACGCGCAGGCCGGTCCGCGCGGCCTGGCGATCGTCGAGCGCTGGCTCGCCGCGACCCGGCTCGAGGCGACCTGCACGCGCCGGCAGCGCAGCGTCGGCGAGGCGGCGCACCTGGCCGAAGCGCTCGCGGCCTGCGGGGATGCCGACGTCGCCGTGCTCGCGGCCGATGCCGTGCCGGCGCCGGGCTGGCTCGCGCAACTCGCCGCGTGCCTGCAGCGCGATCCCGCGATCGGCACCGCCACCCCGTGGTGCAACGCGGGCGAAGCCGCGTCGTGGCCGCGCGTTGGCGAAATCGCGCCGATGCCGGCGGACCTGCCGCGCATGGCGACGGCGTGCGCCGCGATGCCGCCGCACCACCCGGAACTGCCGTCGGCGGTCGCGCACGCGGTGCTGCTGCGCGGCAGCGCGCGGATGCGTGCCGGTGGCGTGGACGCCTCCAGCTACGCGTCCTGGTACGCGGCGCTCGCCGACCTGTCGCTGCGCCTGGCCGGCATGGGCTGGCGCAACGTGCTGTGCGAGACCGCATTCGTGGCCCGGGGCGGCGAAGGCGCGCCCGCCGAGGGCGACCTCGACCTGCTCGCCGCGCGCTGGCCGGCGTGGCATGCGCGGCTCGCGGAATTCCTGATGCAGGACCCACTGCGTCCCGTCCGCGAGGACCTGGCGCGGCGCGAGCGGCTGGTGGAATCGCCGCAGCCGCAGGGCGAGCTGACGTTCCCGCGTTGAAGGCGCCGCCGCGTGCGGGCCGCGGCCGTGGCTACAATCGCGGCATGGCGGGGACGGGCGGCGAAGGGGCATCGGGCGCGGACGGCAATGCCGGCGACGGCATCGCCGCCGTCGTCGTCACCCACCACAGCGCCTCGACCATCGACGATTGCCTCGCGCGGCTGCGCGGCGCGACCGGGGTGGTCGCGATCCGCGTGGTCGACAACGCCTCGGGCGACGATACCGTCGCCGTCGTCCAACGCCACGCGGCGGCGGACCCGCGCGTGCACTTCATCGCCAACCCCGACAATCCGGGCTTCGCGACCGCGTGCAACCAGGGCGCTGCCGATGCGGGCGATGCGGCGGGCTGGCTGGCCTTCGTGAATCCCGACTGCCTGGTCGACAGCGGTTCGCTCGCGCGCCTGCGCGAGCACGCGCGCGCGCTCGGCGGCGCGCTGGTCGGCGCGGACCTCGTCGGCGAGGACGGCGCGCACGATGCCGCGGCGCGACGCCGCGATCCCGACTTCGCCGCGATGCTGCGTTCTCCGCGCGCGGCGCGCCTCGACGTGCCGGCCGATCCGGCGCGGCCGCTGCAACGCGTGGATGCGGTCTCCGGCGCGCTGATGGTGCTGCCGAGCGCGCTGTTCGCGCGCGTCGGCGGCTTCGATGCGGGCTATCGCCTGCATGCGGAGGACCTCGACCTGTGCCGGCGCGTGCGCGACGCCGGCGCGCCCGTCGCCATCGCCAACGACGTCGTCGTGCTGCACGTCCGCGGCGTGTCCAGCCGCGCGCGGCCGCTGTTCGTGGAGTGGCACAAGCACCGCGGCCTGTGGCGCTACTTCCGCAAGTTCGAGGCGCCGCGCCGCGGCCTCGCCACGCGGATCGCCGTGTTCTGCGCCATCTTCTGCCGGTTCCCGCTCGCTGCCGCCGGCAGCCTCGGTCGCCGGTAGGC
>JBDZUW010000027.1:18938-21224 GCA_040255375.1 Luteimonas sp.
GGTGGCTGGCGGCTTCGGGCATGATGGGCGGCCGGGGGGCGGGCATCTTTTCTTGATCCAACCTTGGGGGGGAAGGCAATGAATTTCGCGGGGATCGCGGCGAACGCCGGCACCAACGTCGCAAGCATCGAGCAGCTCATCCGCCACGGCAGCGGCAGTCCGGGCCTGGCGGCGACCATCGGCACCACGCCGGCGTCCATCACCAGCTTCGTCAACGGCCAGGTCTCGGCCGACATCGCGGCCGCGCTCGGCGCGACGCCAGGCGCGGCGCAGGAGCTGCGCAACATGCTCGGGCGCGAAGGCGCGATCGGGCTGGTCATCGGCCTGGCCTGCGGGCGGGGCGCGAAGCCCCAGGCCAGGCCCACGGCGGCGGCGCGGGCGCCAGTCGACATCCCGGCCGAGCTCGCCGGCGAAGAGGGGCCCTGAGGCCGCGGGATCAGCGCGCGCGGTTCAGCGTGTCGCGCAGCATGCGCGCCGCGGTGGCGGCGGCTTCGGCGTAGTCGTCGCCGGAGGACGCGTACAGGATCGCGCGCGAGGAGCTGACGACCAGGCCGGTGCCGTCGGCCGTCTTCGCGTTGCGCACGACGGCTTCGGCATCGCCGCCCTGCGCGCCGACGCCCGGCACGAGGAACGGCAGGTCGCCGGCGATCGCGCGCACTTCGCGCAGCTGCTCCGGCCAGGTGGCGCCGACGACGAGCATGCAGTTGCCGTGGCCGTTCCACTCGCGCGCGACCTTCTCCGCGACGTGCTGGTACAGCGGGCGGGCGGCGCCGTCACCACCGGCGACGGGCAGGTCCTGCAGGTCGCGGGCGCCGGGGTTCGAGGTGCGGCACAGGATCACGACGCCGCGGTCGGCGCGGTCGAGGAACGGCTGCAGCGAATCGCGCCCCAGGTACGGATTGGCGGTGACCGCATCGGCGCCGTAGCGGTCGAAGGCCTCGATCGCGTAGCGCTGCGCGGTCGAGCCGATGTCGCCGCGCTTCGCATCCAGGATCACCGGGATGCCGGGGTGCGACGCATGGACGTGCGCGATGAGCCGTTCCAGCGCGCCTTCCGCGCCGAGCGCGGCGAAATGCGCGATCTGCGGCTTGAAGCAGCAGGCGTATTCGGCGGTCGCGTCGACGATGTCGCGGCAGAACGCGTACACCGCCTCCGCGTCGCCGGCGAAGCGCGCGGGGAACTTCGCCGGCTCCGGGTCGAGGCCCACGCAGACGAGCGAGCCCGAAGCGCTCCATCGGTCCCGCAACGCCTGCATGAAGTGCATCGCGGCAGCGCCTACTTCAGGGCCTTGAAGCGGAGGCGGTGCGGGCCGGCGTTGTCGCCGAGGCGGCGCTTCTTGTCCTCCTCGTACTCGCGGTAGTTGCCCTGGAAGAACTCCACGTGCGAGTCGCCCTCGAAGGCGAGGATGTGCGTGGCGATGCGGTCCAGGAACCAGCGGTCGTGCGAGATCACGAACGCGTTGCCCGGGAATTCCAGCAGCGCGTCCTCGAGCGCGCGCAGCGTCTCGATGTCGAGGTCGTTGGACGGCTCGTCGAGCAGCAGCACGTTGCCGCCCTGCAACAGGGTCTTGGCCATGTGCAGGCGGCCGCGCTCGCCGCCCGACAGCGTGCCGACGAGCTTCTGCTGGTCCTGGCCCTTGAAGTTGAAGCGGCCGATGTAGGCGCGCGACTGGATCTCGACGCCGTTGATGTTGAGGATGTCGAGGCCGCCGGAGACTTCCTGGAAGACGTTGTGGTTGCCTTCCAGCTTGTCGCGGCTCTGGTCGACGTAGGCCAGCTTCACGGTCGGGCCCATCTCGATGCTGCCGCTGTCCGGCTTCTCCTGCCCGGTGATCATGCGGAACAGCGTGGACTTGCCGGCGCCGTTCGGACCGATGATGCCGACGATCGCGCCCGGCGGCACCGAGAACGAGAGGTCGTCGATCAGCAGGCGGTCGCCGAAGCGCTTGGAGACGTTCTTGAACTCGATCACCTTGTTGCCCAGGCGCTCGCCCGGCGGGATGAAGATCTCGTTGGTCTCGTTGCGCTTCTGGTAGTCGACCCTCTGCAGCTCCTCGATCCGGGCCAGGCGCGCCTTGCCCTTGGAGCGGCCGCCCTTGGCGTTCTGCCGCGCCCACTCGAGTTCCTTCGCGATCGCCTTCTGCCGCGCCTTTTCCTGCGACTCTTCCTGCTTCAGGCGCTCTTCCTTCTGCACCAGCCACTCGGTGTAGTTGCCCTTCCACGGGATGCCGCGGCCGCGGTCGAGCTCGAGGATCCACTCGGCGGCGTTGTCGAGGAAGTAGCGGTC
>JBDZUW010000028.1:0-21131 GCA_040255375.1 Luteimonas sp.
GGCAAGCTCGGCGGCCAGGCGCAGGTGCCCGGCGTCGCCGGCACCTGGAAGGACCTCACCGACAACGTGAACTCGCTCGCGTCGAACCTGACGTCGCAGGTGCGCAACATCGCGGAAGTCACCACGGCGGTGGCGAAGGGCGACCTCTCGCGCAAGATCACGGTGGACGCGCAGGGCGAGATCGCGCAGCTGAAGGAAACCGTCAACACGATGGTGGACCAGCTCAACGGCTTCGCCGCCGAGGTGACGCGCGTGGCGCGCGAGGTCGGCACCGAAGGCAAGCTCGGCGGCCAGGCGCAGGTGCCCGGCGTCGCCGGCACGTGGAAGGAGCTGACCGACAACGTCAACTCGATGGCCACCAACCTCACCGCGCAGGTGCGCGGCATCGCGCGCGTGGTGACCGCGGTGGCGAACGGCGACCTGCACAAGAAGCTGACGGTGGAGGCCAAGGGCGAGATCGCCGAACTCGCCGACACCATCAACGCGATGACCGGCACGCTCGCGATCTTCGCCGACCAGGTGACGACGGTGGCGCGCGAGGTCGGCGTCGAAGGCCGCCTCGGCGGCCAGGCCAACGTCCCGGGCACCGCCGGCATCTGGGAGGACCTCACCGCGAACGTGAACCAGCTCGCGGCCAACCTCACCACGCAGGTGCGCGCGATCGCCGAGGTGGCGACGGCGGTGACCCAGGGCGACCTCACTCGCTCGATCACCGTGGACGTGCGCGGCGAGCTGGCCGACCTGAAGGACAACATGAACTCGATGATCGGCACCCTGCGTGCCACCACCGAGTCCAACCGCGAGCAGGACTGGCTGAAGACCAACCTCGCGAAGTTCTCGGACATGATGCAGGGCCAGCGCGACCTGCTGACCCTCGGCCGCATGCTGCTGTCCGAACTCGCGCCGCTGGTCGAGGCGCAGCAGGGCCTCATGTACGTGGTCGAGGAGTACGCCGCCGACGACGGCGTCGACGACGGCCGCCGCCTGCGCCAGCTCGCCGGCTACGCGGCCGCCGACCACTCGCCCGCCGCGCGCATGCTGCGCTTCGGCGAAGGCCTCGTCGGCCAGTGCGCCGCGCAGGCGCGGCTGATCCTCGTCGACGACGTGCCGCCGGGCACCGTGCAGATCGAGTCGGGCCTGCTCAACGCGGTGCCGCGCAGCGTGATCGTGCTGCCGGTGCTGTTCGAGGACCAGGTCAAGGCGGTGATCGAGCTCGCGTCGCTGGGCGAGTTCACCGACACCCAGCGCACCTTCCTGGAACAGCTGTCGGGCTCGATCGGCATCGTGCTGAACACGATCGAGGCGACGATGCGCACCGAGCACCTGCTCGCGCAGTCGCAGCAGCTCGCCGCCGAGCTGCAGTCGCAGCAGAAGGAGCTGCAGCAGACCAACGAGGACATCGCGCTCAAGGCCGCGCTGCTGGCCGAGCAGAAGGCGGAGGTGGAGCAGAAGAACCAGCAGATCGAGCACGCCCGCCGCGCGCTGGAGGAAAAGGCCGCGGAGCTCGCGCTCACCTCGCGCTACAAGTCCGAGTTCCTGGCCAACATGTCGCACGAGCTGCGCACGCCGCTGAACTCGATCCTGATCCTCGGCCAGCAGCTCGCCGAGAACGCGGACACGAACCTGACCGCGCGCCAGGTCGAGTTCGCGAAGACGATCCATGCCGCGGGCACCGACCTGCTGCACCTGATCAGCGACATCCTCGACCTGTCGAAGATCGAGTCGGGCACGGTGACCGTGGACAGCGAGGACATCTCGTTCGCCCACCTGCGCGAGAACATGGACCGCGGCTTCCGCCACGAGGCCGAGCGCCGGCACCTGGAGTTCTCGGTGGATTTCGCGCCGGAGCTCGGCGCCGCGCTCAATTCGGACCCGAAGCGCCTGCAGCAGATCCTCAAGAACCTGCTGTCGAACGCGTTCAAGTTCACCGAACAGGGCAGCGTGCGGCTGTCCGCGAACGTGGCCCGCGGCGGCTGGACGCCCGGCCATGCGGTGCTCGACGCCTCGCCCACGGTGGTGGCGTTCGCCGTCACCGACACCGGGATCGGCATCTCCGCCGAGAAGCAGCGCATCGTGTTCGAAGCGTTCCAGCAGGCGGACGCCGGCACCTCGCGCAAGTACGGCGGCACCGGCCTGGGCCTCGCGATCAGCCGCGAGATCGCCGGCCTGCTCGGCGGCGAGCTCAGGCTCGAGAGCGCACCGGGCAAGGGCAGCACGTTCACGCTGTACCTGCCGCTGCACTACGCCGGCGCGGCCACCGAGGACGCCGACAAGGCGCGGCACGCGCGGCCGGCGAAGCCGGCGGTCGCGGCGCGCGCGGAGTCCGTGCGCGAGCCCGTGGTGGAAGTCGAGGACGATCGCGCCGAGCTCTCGCCCGGCGAGCCGTCGCTGCTCGTGGTCGAGGACGACCCACGCTACGCCGCGGTGCTGCGCGACCACGCGCGCTCGCTCGGCTTCAAGGTGCTCGTCGCCGGCCGCGGTGCCGATGCGCTGCGCCTGGTGCGGGAGTACCGGCCGAGCGCGGTCACGCTCGACATCTTCCTGCCCGACATGCTCGGCTGGACGGTGCTCGCCCGGCTCAAGCAGGATCCGGGCACGCGCCACATCCCGGTGCAGGTGGTGACGGTCGAGGAGGAGCGCCACCACAGCATCGAACGCGGCGCGTTCTCCTACCTCGCCAAGCCGTCGGACAACGAGACCATCTCGGCCGCGCTGCAGCGGATCAAGGAATACACGCTGCCGCGCGTCAAGAAGCTGCTGGTGGTCGAGGACGACGACGCCGAGCGGATGAGCATCGAGGAGCTGATCCGCCACGACGACGTGGCCATCGACACCGTCGGCAGCGGGGAAGAGGCGCTGGCGGCGCTGCGCGACGGCGGCTACGACTGCGCCGTGCTCGACCTGCGGCTGCCGGACATGACCGGCTTCGACCTGCTCGACCGCATCCAGGCGCTGCCGCAGCTGCAGGACCTGCCGATCGTGGTGTTCACCGGCAAGGAGCTCACCGCCGAGGAGGACCGCAAGCTGAAGAAGGCGGCGAAGTCCGTGGTGATCAAGGGCGTCGAGTCGCCCGAGCGCCTGCTCGACGAGACCGCGCTGTTCCTGCACCGCGTCGTCGCCGACCTGCCGCCGGCCAAGCGGCGCATGGTGCAACGGCTGCACGAGTCCGACGAGACCCTGCGCGACAAGCGCGTGCTGGTGGTGGACGACGACGTGCGCAACATCTTCGCCCTGTCCAGCGTGCTGGAACGGCACGGGATGGACGTCGTCACCGCCGGCACCGGGCAGGAGGCGATCGAGAAGGTCGCCGGCGACGCCGACATCGACCTCGTGCTCATGGACATCATGATGCCGGGCATGGACGGCTACGACACGATGCGCGCGATCCGCGAGAATCCCGATTCGCGCGCGCTGCCGATCGTCGCCCTCACCGCGAAGGCGATGAAGGGCGACCGCGAGAAATGCCTGGAAGCCGGCGCTTCCGACTACCTCGCCAAGCCCGTCGTCACCGACCAGCTGCTCGGGGTGCTGCGGCAATGGCTGCACCGTTGAGCCCGGAAAGCGCCCCGGCGGCCGGCGCCGCGCCGGTCAACATCCTGCTGGTCGACGACCAGCCGGGACGCCTGCTCACGTACCGGGCGATCCTCGAGCCGCTGGGCGAGCGCCTGGTCGAGGCCAGCTCCGGCGAACAGGCGCTGAAGCTGCTGATGGAGGACGAGTACGCCGTCATCCTGCTGGACGTCAACATGCCCGGCATCGACGGTTTCGAGACCGCGCACCTGATCCACCAGCACCCGCGCTTCGAGAAGACGCCGATCATCTTCGTCACCGCGGTCAACGTCACCGACATGGACCGCCTGCGCGGCTACAAGCTCGGCGCCGTCGATTACGTGATGGTGCCGGTGATCCCGGAGATCCTGCGCAGCAAGGTCGTGGTCCTGGCCGAGCTGTACCGCAAGCGGCGCGAGCTGCGCCAGGCCAACGCCGCGCTGGAGGCGGAGAAGGCGCGCGAACTCGGCCGCCTCAACGACTCGCTGCGCGACGCCAACGCCGAACTGGCTGGCCTGGTCGACCGGCTGCGCGACGCCGACCGGCGCAAGGACGAATTCCTCGCCACCCTCGCCCACGAGCTGCGCAATCCGCTGGCGCCGCTGCTGAACGCGGTGAACGTGCGGCGCCTGTCCGACGCGGCCGCCGCGTCCGATCCCCTGCAGGGCCTGATGGAACGCCAGCTCGCGCTGCTGGTGCGGATGATCGACGACCTCCTCGATGTCGCGCGCGTCACCCAGGGCAAGCTCGAGCTGCGGCGCACGCCGACGACCCTGCGGGCGGTGCTGGATTCGGCCATCGAGACCACGCATCCGCTGCTGCGCCACGGCCGGCACGAGCTGCGCGTCGACATGCCGCAGGAAGCGCTGGTGCTGGACGGCGACCCCGCGCGGCTGTCGCAGGTGTTCGCCAACCTGCTCAACAACGCGGCCAAGTATTCCGATCCGGGCAGCCCGATCGAGGTCGCCGCGCGCGCGGCCGGCGACGCGATGGTCGAGGTCGCGGTGCGCGACCACGGCCTCGGCCTGGACGAAGCGCAATTGCGCAACATCTTCGAGATGTTCGTGCAGGCGCACGCTTCGGCCGACCGGGCCGGCGGCGGGCTCGGCATCGGCCTGACCCTGGTGCGGCAACTGGTGGGCATGCATGGCGGCGCGGTCGAGGCGCGCAGCCCCGGCCCCGGCCGCGGCAGCGAGTTCATCGTGCGCCTGCCGCGTGCCGCCGCGGGCACCGCCGTCCCTGCGGCGACGGCGCCGGATCCCGGTGCGGTCGAGGCCGGCGGCGCGGGCGCCAGCGTGCGCGGCCGCCGCGCGCTGGTGCTGGACGACAACCGCGACGCCGCCGACACGCTGTCGATGATGCTCGACCTGCTCGGCTTCCAGGTCCGCACCATCTACGACCCGGTCCTGTTCGAGGAGACGTTCGCCGCGTTCCCCGCCGACGCCGTGTTCCTCGACGTCGGCATGCCGGGGCGCAGTGGCTACGACGTGGCCGAAGCGCTGCGCGCCGCGCCCGGCGGACGCGACGTGCTGCTGGTCGCGGTCACCGGGTGGGGACAGCCGGAGGACCGGCGCCGCACCCGCGAAGCCGGCTTCGACCGCCACCTGGTGAAGCCGCCGGAACTCGCCGCGATCCACGCCATCTGCCGCGAGGTCGAGCGCCGCCACGGCATGGTGGACGCATGAGCGACGCGCAGCTCCCCTGGCTCGACCGCCTCGCGCACGACCTGCGCGGCCCGCTCTCGCCGCTGCAGACCGCGAGCTACCTGCTGCAGCGCGATGACCTCGATCCCGCGCGCCGGCAGGAACTGCTGCAGATGGTGGAACGCCAGTCGCGGCGCCTCGCGCGCATGCTCGAGGAACTGGAGGACTGGGCGCGTGCCGGCCAGGACCGGCTGCTGGGCGCGCGCGAGCCCAGCGAACCCGCGTTGCTGCTCGACTATGCGCTGGTCGGCGCCGGCCTCGCGGGCACGCCCGTGGACGACGACGGCGCGATCGCGGTGGTGGACGGCGATCCGCGCCGGCTCACCCAGGTGCTGCGCACCATGGTCGACTTCGCGGTGGCGCGCGGCGGCGCTCCCGCGCTGCGCGTGCACAGCGGCAACGGCCGCGTGGCGATCGACGCGCTGCTGCCCGGCCCCGCGCCCGACGCGGAAACGCTGGCGACGCTGCTGGAGGAGCGCCAGGCGGCGCCGTTCGACGAAGGCCTGGGCCTGCGCCTGCTCCTCGCACGCGCCATCGCCCGCGCGCACGGCGGCGACCTCGATGCGGCGGAGGTCGATGGCCGCCTGCGGTTGCGCTGCGAACTGCCGCTCGCCGAGGCCGGCACCGGCGCCCTGCCCGCTCAGGGATAGAGCGGCGGCAGCGGGTCGCGCTTCGCTGCCGCGGCCGGCGCGAGCCAGCGTGGCCCTGCCGCGAATGCGGTGCGCAGCGCAACGCGCGCGGCGCCGCCGTCGCCGCCGCCCCACAAGGCCCGCTGCAAGGCCTCCACCGCCGCCTGCTGCGCTGGATCGGCGAGCCGCGCGCGCAGCGCGTCGAGGCTCGCCGCGGGCGGCTGCGCCGCGGCGCGCAGCGCATCGGCGACATCGCCCAGCGTCCCTTCCGCGAGCGCGCGCCGCAACGACGATGCCCGCGCAGTCGCGCCATCTGCCGTCGCGGGAGCCGCCGGTTTCGGATGCCGGTGCAGTCCCCACATGAACGTGATCAGCCACAGCAGCGCGAACGCGACGGTGGCGAACGCCCACGGGCGCACCCGGCCCTGGACGCCCGGCACGCGCATCCAGCCTTCGCCGGCCGCGGACTGCGCGGGCGCATCGTTGCCGGGCGCCGCCGATGGCGCGCCGCCGTCGCCGGTGGGCGCCATCGCCGCGCCCGGCGCGCCCGGCGCGACCGGCAGCACCAGCGGCGGCAGCGCGGCCTCGCGCTGCGCGCCGGCGCGCGCATCCCACCACGACAACCTTGGCGCTTCGATGCGCAGCGTGCCCGGCTGCGAAGGCACGATCGCGAAGCTGCGCACGACGGTGGCCTGCGGGCGCCCGTCCACGAAGGCCTCGTCGCGGCGCGGCGGATCGGGGAACACCTGTGCGCCCGCGATCGCCGGAAGTTCGAGTTCGGGCAGCTGCGCGGCGGTCGCGCCGTCCGCGACCGCCTCGAGCGTCACGGTCGCCGCGGCGCCGGCGCGTGCTTCCGGGGGCGCCTGCGTCCAGCGCAGCGACAGGTCGCGCAGCGGGAGCCAGGGCTGCGAGGCGGCGGCGGGAATCGCGCGCACCGACAGCGTCCGCGGCGCCCCGCTGGCCTGCAGCGGCTGCTGCCCGTCGCCGAACATGTCGTCGAAGAAGCCGCCGACGCCGCGCCCGGTGAAGCGCGCGCCTGGAATCGCCAGCGCGCCGCTCTTCTCCGGCAGCAGCAGGTAGTGGCGCTCGATCACCGTGTAGCTGCGGCCCTGCAGCTCGCGCCGGTAGCGCACGTCGTCGCCGACCTGCCGCAGCGTGGCGCCGTCCGGCTCCGGCTGGTCGAGCGAACCCGACACCAGCGGCACGCCGAGGTAGAGGCGCACGACGTAGCCGACCGCCTGCTGCACGTAGGGCGATTGCGCATCGGCCTCCGATTCGATGAACACCGCATCGCCAGCGCGCGCCGGCCGGGCCGACGGCGCCGCGACGGTGAGCGACAGGGGCGCGGTGCGCCCCGCACCCACCGCCAGCGCCGGGACCTCCAGCAGGCCTTCGCGCCGCGGCTGCAGCGCAACCGCGTAGAGCGTGCGCATGCGCGTGCCGGAAGCGTCGCTCACGATGCTGCGGCTGCTGGTGTTTCCGGTCACTTCGAAATCGCCGAACAACGGCGACCAGTCCGGAGCGGCGCCGGCAACGCCGTCGACCTCGACGTTGAGCGTGGTGGTTTCGCCGAGCGCGATGCGGTCCCGGTCCAGCCACGCGCGCAGCGACTGCGCGTGCGCGACCGGCGCCGCGAGCAGCCACAGCAGCGCGAGCGCGGCGAAGGCGATGCGTGCGGCGCGCGCGCTCATTCGCCCTCCGCGCGGCGGCGCTCGTATTCCAGCCGCAGGCGTTCGCGCAGCAGCCCGCCCGGATCGTCGGGCACGCGCTGCAGCTTCGCCTGGTTGGCGAGCCTGCGTTCGTGCTCGGCCTGCGACTCCTGCATGCGGCCATCCTGCGGCGTGCCCCGGTCGCCGGCGCGTGCACGCGCGGCAGCGCGCTCGCGTTGCGCCTGTTCCGCGGCCTCCGCGCGTTCCTGGGCCTGCTGCCCGTCGCGCTGGCCGGGTTCGGCGTCCTGCGGCTTTTCGCGGTCGCCCTTGTCGCCGGACGGGTCGCGGTCGCCCTTGCCGCCGGGCGGCCGCCGCTTCATCGCCGCCTGCACGGCCTTGCGGTTGGCGATGGCATCGGCCATGCCGGGGCGCGCGCGCAGCGCCGCGTCGTAGGCGGCGATGGCGTCCTCGTAGCGCCCCTGCCGTGCGAGCGCGTTGCCGCGGTTGTACTCGGCATCCGCGCCCGGGACGCCCTGCCAGGCGCGCGCCGCGGCGGCGTAATCGCCGGCGCGGTAGGCCTTGGCCCCCTGCTCCATGCGCTGGTGCGCCTGCTGGTCGGCACGCCGCCACCAGTCGACGCCCGCCGCCGCGGCCGGCCGCCACGGCACCAGCAGGCACAGCGCCAGCACCGCGATCGCGCCGTTGCGCCGGAACGCGAACGCCGCCAGCACCAGCAACGGCAGCAGCAGCCAGTAGCCATCGTCGCGCCAGGACGCGCCGCCTTCGCGCTCGCGCCCGGCCGCGCCCGCCGTAGCCGCCTCGAGCACGCCCAATGCGGCGAGATCGCCATCGTCGCCCGCAAGCGCGGCACGGCGCCCCCCTCCCGCGGCCGCGACCGCGCCTGCGCCCGTGCCGCCCGCCGCCGCGCCCGCAGCGGCGGGCACCGCGTCCAGCACGGACACGCGATAACCGGCGCGCGCGGCCTGCGCCGCGGCGGTCGCGGCCGAAGCCGGCATCGCGCTGCCGGAAACCAGCAGGACGTCGCCGCGGTCGAAGCCGGCCTGGCGCAGCAGCTGCGCCGCGCGATCGATCGCCGCAGCCGCGTCGGCTTCGCCGGGGGCGCCGGGCATGATGTCCGGCGCCAGTGCATCGAGGAACACCGCGACGTTCGCGGCATCGTCGGTGAGCGGGGCGACGGTGTAGGCCCCGTCCGCGTACACGAGCAGCCCGACTTCGCCGCCGCGGCGCTCGCGCAGCAGCGTCGCCAGCTTGGCGCGGGCGCGGGCCAGGCGCGAGGGCGGCAGGTCCGCCGCCAGCATCGCGGGCGACAGGTCGAACGCGACGACCAGCGGCGCCTTCGCTTCCCACAAAGGTTGAGCTTCGCGGCGCCACGAGGGCCCGGCCAGGGCGAGGAGCGCAAGCACCGCCGCCAGCCAGGCGCCCCACGCGCGCCATCGCGCACCGCGCGCGGCGGCCGGCTCGAGCAGGTGTGCGCGCAGCGCCGGGTCGACCACGCGTTCCCACGCGCCGGCGGCATTCCGCCCGCGCCATTTCCATGCGAGCCACGCCACCACGGGCAGGGCGAGCAACCACCACGGGCGCAACAGATGGAAGCCGGCCGGGGCGAAATCGATCATGCCGCCTCCCGGCGCGCGCCGCGCGCGAGCAGCAGCAGCGCGCACAGCAGCGACGCCGCCAGCGGCCACGGATAGCGCTCGATCCGCGGGCGCACCGGACGCGCGGCGTGCGCGATCGGCTCGATGCGCTCGATCTCGGCGTAGATGCCGGCGAGTTGCGCGGTATCGCGCGCGCGGAACGCCTTGCCACCGGTGAGCGCCGCGATCCGCCCGAGCGTCGCCTCGTCGATGTCGTCGCCGCCGCCGGGCAGCGGGATCGGCAGCCCGAAGACCGAAATGCCGCCGCCGCTGCCGCCGAACGCGATGGTGTGGATGCGCACCCCGTTGTCGCGGGCCAGCTCCGCCGCCTTCAGCGGATCGAGCATGCCGGCGGTATTGACGCCGTCGGTGAGCAGCACGAGGACGCGCTCGCCGCGCGGCTGGCGCGCGAGCCGCTTGACCGCCAGCGCGATGGCGTCGCCGATCGCGGTCTCGCGTCCCGCCAGGCCGACGACGCTGTCGCGCAGCTGCGCGCGCACCGAGTCGAGGTCCAGCGTCATCGGCGCCAGCACGTAGGCGCGGCTGCCGAACGCGACGAGGCCGACGCGGTCGCCGGCGCGGCGGTCGAGGAAGTCGTCGATCACCGCCTTCGCGGCGGTCAGGCGGTCGACCAGCCGCCCGGAGAGCGCCATGTCCTCGTCGGCCATGCTGCCCGACAGGTCCACCGCGAGGACCATGCCGCGGCTCGCCTGCGGCGGTGCGACCGGCGCGCCCAGCTGCTGCGGGCGCGCGGCGGCGAGGCACAGCAGCGCCCAGCCGAGCCACGCGATCCACGGGACGCCGGCCGTGCGCGCCGGGCCGCCGCGCGCCCCGGCCACGGCATCGAGGCGCGCGCGCCAGGGCACGCGCAGGGCCGCGCTGCCATCGCGCGCCGGCGGCAGCGCCATGCGCAGCAGCCAGGGCAGCGGCAGCGCGAGCAGCAGCCACGGCCACGCGAACGAGAGCGACGCCTGCGCGGGCAGCCAGGCGTTCATCGCGGCGCCGTCCATTCCAGGAACCGCCGCCGCGCACGGGCCACCAGCGCTTCGGCGCGCGCGGGATCCACGTCGCGCCGGAATCCGCCGTCGAGCAGCAGCGCGCCATCGCCGTCGGCGAACAGCGGCGAGGCGGCCCCGCCATCGAGGAAGGCGAGCCATGCCTCGCCGTGCAGCGCGGCCGCGGCGGGATCGCGTTCCCGCGCGGCGCGCCGCAGCATCGCCGAGGCCGCCGCGATTTGCGCCGCAGGCGTGGCTGCCGAGGCGATGCCGGCGTCGAACATGCGCTCGAAGCCGCGGCGCCGGCGCCGCCGGCGCCAGCTTCGCCACGCCAGTGCAGCGACCGCCAGCAGGACGACGGCCGCCACCAGCCACCAGCCGATCGCCGGCGGCCACCACGCCGGCGCCGGCAGCTGGTGGATGTCGCGCAGCACCAGCGCCGGATCGGCGCCGGCGGGCCCGGGCGCGAGCCTCATGGCGAAGCCTCGCTCGACAGCACGTCCGCGCGGATTCCGCGCGCGGCCAACTGCGACAGGGCCGCCTGCAGCGGCCCGTCGAACGCCGCCATCCAGCGCTTGCGCACGGCGGGCGACGCGAGGTCGAGCTCGATCCGGCGCGCCGCGGGATCGCGTGCGCCCGCGCCGCCGGCGGCAGCGGTGAACGGCAGCAGCGCCGCGGGCGGATCGCGTTCCAGCGGATCGCTGAGCAGCCGGACCCGCACTTCGTTGTGCATCGCCAGCGCCGCCCAGCGGTGCGCGGGCACGGCGACGACGCTGGCCGCATCGGCCAGCACGCAGACGCGCGACCCCGGCTTGAGCAGGCGCCGCGCGTGGTCGAGCGCGACGTCGAGGCCGGCGTCGTCGCCCGGCGGCGCCGCGTACCAGCGCACCAGCGCGTCGAGCACGCGCAAGGCGCCGCGCGCTCCCGCCGCGGGGGCGACCGGCGCCTCGCGCAGCGTGCCGCGCAACGCGGCGATGCGGTCGCCGTCGCGCACCGCCTGCCAGGCCGCGACCGCGCCGGCCCGCGCCGCCTGCACCGACTTGAAGCGCACGCGGGTGCCGAAGTACAGCGCCGGCGACGTGTCGGCGACGAGCAGGGTCAGGCGTTCGCGCTCGGCCTGGAACAGCTTGGTGTGCGCGCGCCCGGTGCGCGCGGTGACGCGCCAGTCGATGTGGCGCGCGTCGTCGCCCAGCGCGTATTCGCGCGACTCCGCGTATTCCATGCCGCGGCCGCGCAGCGGCGACTGCGCCTGCCCGGACGGGCCGAAGCGGCCGCGCCGTGCCGGCGAGCGGACGCGCGCGGCCTCGCGCAGGGCGACGAGTTCGGCGAGCGTCGGGACGATCCCTTCGGCCATGCGCGCCTCAGGGCAGCGGCACGCGGTCCAGCAGCGCGGCGGCGAGGCGGCCGCCGTCCCAGCCTTCGGCGGTGGCTTCGTAGCTGGGCAGGATGCGATGGCGGAGCACGTCGGGCGCGACCGCGCGCACGTCGTCCGGCGTCACGTAGTCGCGGCCCGCGAGCCAGGCCTGGGCGCGCGCGCAGCGCTCGAGCGCGATGGAACCGCGCGGGCTCGCGCCCCAGGCGATGCGCCGCGCGAGGCCCGCGTCGTAGCGCGCGGCGTCGCGCGAGGCGAGCACGAGCTCGAGGAGGTAGCGTTCGACCTCCGGCGCGACATGCAGCCCGAGCACGGCCGCGCGCGCGGCGAACACGTCCGCCAGCGGCATCTTCCGCACCGGCGCGGCCTCGGCGGCGCCGGCCAGCGCGCGCTCGCGCGCGAGGCGCAGGATCTCCGCCTCCACCTCCGCGTCGGGATAGCCGATCCGCACGTACATCAGGAACCGGTCCAGCTGCGCTTCCGGCAGCGGGAAGGTGCCTTCCTGCTCGATCGGGTTCTGCGTCGCCATCACCAGGAACAGCGCCGGCAGCGGATACGTGCGCCGCCCCACCGTGACCTGGCGCTCGCCCATCGCTTCCAGCAGCGCCGACTGCACCTTCGCCGGCGCGCGGTTGATCTCGTCGGCGAGCAGCACCTCGTGGAAGATCGGGCCCGGCTGGAATTCGAAGCGGCCGTCCTGCGGGCGCCAGACCTCGGTGCCGGTGAGGTCGGCCGGGAGCAGGTCGGGCGTGAACTGCAGCCGCGCGAAGCTGCCGTCGAGGCGCGCCGCGAGCGCGCGCACCGCCGTGGTCTTGGCCAGGCCCGGCGCGCCCTCGACGAGCAGGTGGCCGTCGGCGAGCAGCGCGACCAGCAGCCGCTCCACGAGGGCGGCCTGGCCGACGATTTCCGCCGACAGGGCCGCGCGCAGTTCGCGGAACGCGTCGTGCAGGCGGGCGATGTCGTGGCCGGCCGTATCCATTGCGGGCGGGGGCATGGCGGGTGCAGGCATGGCGTGTGAAGGCGCTGGCGGCGCGGATCGCGCCCGGGTCCATTCTGACCGCGCCGGGCGCCGAACGTTCAGTGCCGGAATGCACGAAGGGGCCCGCAGGCCCCTTCGTCTCCAACGTCCCGTCGCGTGCCGCCGGGATCAGCCGCGCTGCGCCACGCGGATGACCTTCGGCGTCACCATGATCAGCAACTCCGCCTTGCTCTTGGTGCGGCCGCGCTTCTTGAACAGGTTGCCCAGCACCGGCAGATCGGCGAGGAATGGAACCTTCGAAAGCGACTGCTGGTCCTTGAACTCGTAGACGCCGCCGATGACCACTGTCTGACCATCGTCCACAAGCACCGAGGTGGTCACCTGCCGAGTCGAGAGTTGCGGCACGTCGCCCGCGCCGGTCGTGACGAAGCCTGACAGGTCGTCCTTTTGCACGTCCATGTTGAGGAAGACGCGGCCGTCGGCAGTGATAGTCGGGGTGACCTTCATCTGCAGCACGGCGTCCTTGAACTGCACGTTCGGCAGGTTGCCCTGCTGGCCGCCGGTGGTGGTCAGGTAGCCGATCTGGTCGCCCTGCTTGATGAGGGCTTCCTTCTGGTTGCTGGTCACGATGCGCGGGTTGGAGATGATCTCGCCGCGGCCTTCGGTCTGCATCGCGGACAGCTCGACGTCGAGCAGGTAACCCGCGTTGAGGATCGAGAGCGCCAGCGAACCGGTGCCGCCGGCGAGCGCGCTGGGCAGGTTGGTGATGAGGCCGCGCGTGATCGCCGCCGTGTCGTATACGGGCGGCGTCGGCCGGGTGCAGGTGCCGGTGCCCGCGCCCACGCAGTTGTTGTAGGTCTCCAGCGCCGACTCGTAGGCGAGCTGCTTGGTCAGGTTGGCCTTGTCGGTGTTGACCTGCGAATTGCGGTTGGACGTGTTCGTGTCCAGGTTGCCGCTGAAGTACGCGTTGTCGTTGCTGCCGCTGACGCCGAACTTCGCGCCGAGCTCGCGGGCGAAGGACTCGTTGGCGATGACGATGCGCGCCTCGATGACCACCTGGTCGACCGGCTTGTCGAGCTCGGCCACCAGGCGCTTGATGCCTTCCACGCGCTGCGGGATGTCGATGACGAGCAGCGTGTTGGTGCGCTGGTCGAAACTGATGCTGCCGCGCGGCGACAGGAAGCCGCGGCTCGCCTGGCCCTCGCCGCCGGCGCCGCCGCCCGATCCGCGGCTGCCTTCGGTCAGCAGGCGCGCGATGTCCTGCGCGCTGCCGTAGCTGATGGGCAGGTACTCGGTGACGACCTCGGCGTTGTTCTCGCTGGCCAGGCGCGCCTGCTCGATGTCGCGCTCGTACTTGGCGATCTCCGACTGCGGCGCCACCCACATCACGTTGCCGTTGCGGCGCTTGTCGAGGCTCTTCGCGCGCAGCACGATGTCCAGCGCCTGGTCCCACGGCACGTTCTCGAGCCGCAGCGTCACGTTGCCGCCGACGCTGTCCGACACCACCAGGTTGAGCTTCGCCTCCTCGGCGATCAGTTGCAGCACGGTGCGCACCGGCACGTCCTGGAAGTTGAAGGTCACCGGCTGGCCGCTGTAGGTGCGTTCCTCGCCCGCGGGCGCAGGCGCCCCCGGCGCGCCGGCCACGGCGCGGGTCGCGGCCGGTCGCGGCGCGATCTCGACCACGTAGTCGTTCCCCGTCTGGTAGGCCATCGGCTGCACCGAACCCTGGGTCTCGAGCACGATGCGGGTGCCGACGCCGGCGCGGTTGGCGTCCACGCGCAGCACCGGCGTGGCGAAGTCGCTCACGTCGATGGGCTTCTGCAGCTGCGGCGGCAGCGTGGCGTTGGCCACGTCGATGACCACGCGCGAACCGGCCGGGTGCATGTCGGGCATGGCGCCGTCGCCGCTGAAACGGACGATCAGCTGGCCGGCTCCCCCGTCGCCGCGCTTGAAGTCGATGCGCGACACGGTGAGCGCGCCGGGCACCGTCCGCGACGGATCGACCGCGACGGGCGCGACGCTCTGGGCGATGGCGGGCAGCGCCTGCGGTGCCGCGCTGGCGCCGCTCATCGCGGCGAGCAGGCCCGCCGCGAATCCGGCCGCGCCGGCCCGTCGGGGCAGGCCGCGGACGAACCGCTGGCAATTGGCAATGGTGAAGGTCATCGTCCTGTCCCCCAAATTCGTCATTCGCCCAGCGAGATCGCCGCGGGACGTTCCAGCCAGCCGCCGGCGCCGTCGGGCACGAGTTCGACCAGTTCGATCCGGTCCGCGGTCACGGTCGTGACGCGGCCGTCGCTCTGGCCCAGGTACATGCCCGTCCGCACGCGGTAGGTCACCTTGTCCGGCGCGAGCACCAGCGCCACCAGCGAGCTGCCCTGCCCGATCGTCCCGACCATGTCGAGGCTGTCGAGCGGGAAGTTCTCCAGCGGCTGCTTGCGGCGGTTCGGGTCGGGCCGCGGGCCCGAGCCGCCACTGTCGTCGGCGAAGGCGTTGCTGAACGGGTCGCGCAGCGACTGCGCGGCGTATTCGAACGTCTCGAACTGCTGCATCACCGGCAGCGGCTCGAGCGCCGGCGCCGGGCGCTTCTTCACCTCGGCGACCCAGCGCTGCAGGTTCGGCGCGTCGCCGGGCGTGCTGGTCACGCCACGGGCGCAGCCGGCGAGCAGCGTGGCGGCGAGGAAGCAGGCGGCAATGCGTGCGGCGTGCATGTCAGCGCTTCCCCTTCGGCTTCTTCTTCGCCGGAGCCTTCGCCGCCGGCTCTTCCTCGTCGAGGTAGCGGTAGGTCTTCACCGTGCCGGCGAGCTCGAGCGGGATATCGCGGCGGATGCCGGCGCGCGCGTTCTTGTCCTTCGGCTGCAGCGAGATGTCGTGCATCGTCAGGATCACCACGCGCGGCAGCGAGGCCACGCCGCTGACGAAGGCGCCGAACTGGTGGTAGGAGCCGACCATGCGCAGCGCGATGGGCTTCTCCGCGTAGAACTCCTTCGGCGTT
This sequence comes from Luteimonas sp., assembly GCA_040255375.1. Taxonomy (GTDB): domain Bacteria; phylum Pseudomonadota; class Gammaproteobacteria; order Xanthomonadales; family Xanthomonadaceae; genus Cognatiluteimonas. The sequence continues at coordinate 15,524 of JBDZUW010000028.1, forward strand.
TCCGGGCCGGGGCGGAACAGCTCGCTGGTCAGGCCGGTGGCGAGCGCGGTCTGCGAGATGTCGACGATGAGGTCGGGCATCTCGGTCTTGCTCGGCAGCTGCCGCAGCATCTGCTGCAGCTGCTGTTCCATCTGCGCCAGCTGCAGCTTCAGCGGCTCCAGGTTGGCGGCGCGGCCCTGCTTGGTCTCGAACTCGGCGCGCAGGTCGGTTTCCTGCTTCTCCAGGCCCGCCAGCTCGTCGGTCTTGTCGCGGATGAACAGCCACCACCACAGGCCCACGATCAGCAGCGCGACGGTCGCGCAGAAGCCCACCTTGTACTTGAGCGGCCAGGACCCGGTGTTCTGGAAGTTGAGGTCCTTGATCGCCATCTTCGAGCGGCTCATGGCGCCTTCCCTCCCTGGGCGGGCGCGGCCGCGCCCGGCGACACCTGCGCCGGCTGCGCCGCGGGCGCGTCGGGCACGCCGTCGCCGTTCGCGTCCTTCGGGGCGTTCGGATCGGCGAGCATGACCGTCAGCGTGAATTCGTACGGCAGGCTGTTGTCGCCCGCCTTGGCCTCGATCACCGACAGCTCCGGCTTGGTCATCCAGCCGGAACCCTCGAGGTTGCGCATGTAGGTGCTGACCCGCGCGTTCGACTGCGCGCGGCCCTGCAGGGTGAGCTTGTCGCCCTCCTGCTTGACCGAGGTGAGGGTCACGCCGTCGGGGATGGTGCGCACCAGCGAATCGAACAGGTGCACCATCTTGGAGCGGTTGGCCTGCAGCTGCTCGATCACTTCCTTGCGCGCCAGCAGTTTGGCCTTCTTCTCGTCGAGGGCCTTGATCTCGTCGATCTGCTTGTCGACCTGCTTGATCTGGTCGCGCAGGAACTGGTTGCGCGCGTTCTGGCCGGTGATCTGCGCGCCGTACCAGCTGGAGATCAGGAACGCGACGGCGACCGCGGCGATGGCCGCGAACCCGACCATCGTCAGGAATTCCTTCTGGCGGAGCTTGCGCCGCTCCGCGCGCCAGGGCAGCAGGTTGATCCGTGCCATCAGTCGAAGTTCCTGAGCGCCAGGCCGGCGGCGATCATCAGCGAAGGCGCGTCCTGCGCGAGCGCCGACGCCTGCACGCGCGGGCCGAGGGTCATCTGCGCCAGCGGGTTGGCCACCGTCGTCGGCACGCCCAGCTGCTCCTCGACCATCGGCGCGACGCCGGCGGTGGAGGCGGTGCCGCCGGCGAGCACGATCCGGTCGACCCGGTTGAACTCGCTGCCGGCGTAGAAGAACTGCAGCAGGCGGCTGACCTGCTGCACGAGCGCCTCGCGGAACGGCTGCAGCACATCGGTGCGGTAGCTCTCGGGGAGCCCGCCCTGGCGCTTGGCGAGCCGCGCTTCCTCGAGGTTGAGGCCGAAGCGGCGCATGATCTCGTCGTCGAGCTGCTTGCCGCCGAACACCTGCTCGCGGCTGTACAGGCTGCGCCCGTCGCGGATGACGTAGAGCGTGGTCATGGTCGCGCCGATGTCCACCAGCGCCACCAGCGAGTCGGCCGGGCCGGTGTCGCCGAGCAGGCCGAACGCGTTCTCCATCGCGAAGGTCTCGACGTCCATGACCTTCGGGACGAGGCCGCCGAGCTCCAGCGCGGACGCGCGGGTCTCGACGTTCTCGGCACGCGACGCCACCAGCAGCACCTGCAGCATCTCGTCGTTGCCGGGCATCGGGCCGAGCACCTCGAAGTCGAGGTTCACTTCCTCGATGGGGTACGGCACGTAGTTCGAGGCCTCGAGCTCGACCTGCGACTCGAGGTCGTCCTCGGTCAGGTCCGCGGGCATGGGGATGAGCTTGGTGATCACCGCCGAACCGCCCACCGCGCCCACGGCGTGGCGGGCCTTGCTGCCGGAACGGGCCATGGCCCGGCGGATGGCCTCGCCCACGACCTGAGGCTCGGCGATGTTCTTGTCGACGACGGCATTCGGGGGCAGGGGCTCGATCGCGTAGTGCTCGACGCGGTAACGGTCGCCCGCCCGCGACAGTTGCAGGAGCTTGACGGCCGTCGAACTGATGTCGACTCCGATCCGCGGTGGCTGGCTTTTTGTGATCAGCCCCACAAAAATTTCCCCTTATTCACGGGCGCTTACGCGCACAACGTGTCCCGTCGCCTTAAATAGCGGAGTTTGGCCCCGGTGGCAACACCCGTGACCGGGCTTCGGGATGGCCGTCGCACAGGACCCTCCCCGGGCCATGCCTATACTGGCCCCGTTCCCGGGCACCGCCCGGCAAGCCCCCTCCGAGGACAAGACCCCACCCATGCCGCCGTTCCGCCGCCTGCTGCGCTGGGGCCTGCTGGCCTTCGCAGCCGCCGCCCTGCTGGGCCTCCTGGCCCTGGGCATCGTCTATCGAGTCGTTTCCTCCCGCCTCCCCGACGTCCAGTCGCTGCGCCACGTCGAGCTGCAGGAGCCGCTGTACGTGCATGCCCGCGACGGGCGGCTGATGGGCGTGTTCGGCGAGGCCCGGCGCTACCCCGTGGACATCGCGCGGGTGCCGGAGCGGGTCAAGCAAGCCTTCATCGCCATCGAGGACAACCGCTTCTACCAGCACCACGGCGTGGACTACAAAGGCGTGGCGCGCGCGGTCTGGCTGCTGGCCACGACCGACGCCAAGCGCGTGCCGGGCGGCTCGACCATCACCCAGCAGGTCGCCAAGCAGTTCTACCTGAGCTCCGAGTACAGCTTCACCCGCAAGTTCGTCGAGATGATGCTGGCGATGAAGATGGAGCGGGAGCTGAGCAAGGACGAGATCTTCCAGCTCTACCTCAACAAGAGCTTCTTCGGGAACCGCGCGTACGGCATCGGCGCCGCGGCCGAGTTCTACTACGGCAAGAAGGTGGACGAGCTCTCCCTGGACGAAGTGGCGAGCCTGGCCTCGATCCCGAAATTCCCGTCCAGCGGCAACCCGGTGAGCAACCCGGAGCGCGCCCGGATCCGCCGCGACTACGTGCTGCAGCGCATGCGCGAGCTCAAGTTCATCTCGCCGGCGGAGGAACGCGCGGCGCAGGCCGTGCCGATGCACGCGGCGCCGCACGACATCCCCATCGAGGCCGACGCGCCCTACGTGGCGGAGATGGTGCGGCAGGAGATGATCCAGCGCTATGGCGAGGACGTGCTGACGCGCGGCTACCACGTCGTCACCACCATCGACCCGAAGCTGCAGGACGCGGCGCAGTCGGCGGTGCGGGACGGCCTGCTCACCTACGACCACCGCCACGGCTGGCGGCGCACGCCGGAGCGGCATTTCGACCTTGCCGCGGACGAGGACGCCGCGACGGCCGGCAAGCGCGTCCGCGGCATCGCCTCGCAGGGCGGGCTGGTGCCGGCAGTGGTGCTGCGCAGCGGCGACGGCAGCGCCGACGTCGCCTTCGCCGACGGCAGCACCGCGACGCTCGATGCCGCCAGCAGCCGCTGGACCGGCCGCTCGCCCGCGGCCCTGGTCGCGCGCGGCGACATGGTGCGCCTGCGGCGCGTCGCCGACCCGAAGGATCCGGAGGCGGAGGGCACCTGGCAGCTCGACCAGCTGCCGCAGGCGCAATCGGCGCTGGTCTCGCTGGACCGCGACAACGGCGCCCTGCTCGCCCTGGTCGGCGGCTTCAGCTTCTCCGGCAACAAGTTCAACCGCGCCACCCAGGCGCGGCGCCAGCCGGGATCGAGCTTCAAGCCCTTCCTGTACGCGGCGGCGATGGAGCGCGGCTTCAACCCGGCATCGATCGTCCTGGACGCGCCGGTGGTGTTCAAGGACCGCGTGGGCCACGAGTGGCGGCCGCAGAACGACACCGGCGACTTCGCCGGGCCGATGCGGTTGCGCGAGGCGCTGGTGCAGTCGCGCAACCTGGTTTCGGTGCGCCTGCTCGACGCGATCGGCATCGACTATGCGCGGCGCTACATCAGCCACTTCGGCATCGACGAGTCGCTGCTGCCGCCGAACCTGTCCATGTCGCTCGGCAGCGCCTCGCTGGCGCCGATGATGATCGCGCGCGGCTACGCGACCTTCCCGAACGGCGGCTTCCGGGTCACGCCCTGGTTCATCGACGAGGTGCGCGACCGCGACGGACGCGTGCTGTTCAAGGAGAAGCCGGCCACCGCCTGCCCCGGCTGCGGCGTGGCGAACGCCGCCGCCGGCACGGTGCGCGCCTCCAACGTGGTCGCCGGCTTCGACCTCGGGCCCGCGGGCCCCGCGCCCGCGCGGCGCGAGGTGTCCGGCGGCGCCGAGCGCGCGGCACCCGAACCGCTGCCGCCGGACACGGTGCTCGCGCCACGCGCGATCGACGCGCGCGTCGCCTACCAGATGGTCTCGATGATGCGCGACGTGGTCCAGCGCGGCACCGGCTTCGCCGCGAAGGTGCTGGGCCGCGAGGACGTCGCCGGCAAGACCGGCTCGACCAACGACCATCGCGACGCGTGGTTCTCCGGCTTCGGCGCCGACGTGGTGACGACGGTCTGGGTCGGCCGCGACGATTTCAAGTCGCTGGGCTACCGCGAGTACGGCGGCAAGGCCGCGCTTCCGATCTGGATCGACTACATGCGCGTCGCGCTGGATGGCCGGCCGGTCGCGCCGAACGACCCGCCCGAAGGCATGGTGAAGGTCGCCGTCGGCGCCGGCGGGCGCCTGCTGCCGGCGGGCAGCACGGGCATCGTCGAATGGGTGAAGGCCGAGGACCTCGACCGGATGGAGGCCGAGGCCGACAACGCGCAGGAACAGGACACGCAGGACGAGGCCGCGTTCGACATCTTCTGACGGCGCGGGCCATGGGCGCGCGGCGGATGCCGTCCGTCACGCGCACGCGGCCCGCTGCTGGGGTACAGTCGGGCCGGGTCCGACCGCAGGAGCGCGCGCCATGCCACACGCCCACGCCCGTCGCCACGCGCACGAACACGCGCTGACCCGTACCCGCGAACGCCGCCACCGCCTCGCCCACGAAGCCGCCCGGCTGATGGCCGAAGGCGGCATCCGCGACTACCACCAGGCGAAGCTCAAGGCGGCGGCGCGGCTGGGCATCCACGACGACGCATCGCTTCCGCGCAACCGCGAGATCGAGGACGCGCTGCGCGAGTACCAGCGCCTGTTCGCCGGCGAAGGACACGCGGCCGGCTTGCGTGCGCGGCGCGAATCGGCGCTGCGCGCGCTCGAGTTCCTCGCGCCGTTCGACGCCCGCCTGGTCGGCAGCGTCCTCGACGGCACCGCCGACGCGAATGCGCCCGTCGCCCTGCACCTGCACGCCGACGACGCCGACGCCGTCCCGCGCTTCCTCTCGGAGCACGGCATCCCCGCCGAATCCCGCACGCGGCGCCTGCGCCTGGATCCGGCGCGCACGATCGACGCGCCGGTGTGGCTGTTCTCCGCCGAGGACTTCACCTTCGACCTGACCGTGCTGCCCGCGGCGGTGCTCCGGCAGGCGCCGCTGTCCGGCGTCGACGAGAAGCCGATGCGCCGCGCCTCCGCGTCGCAACTGCGCGCCCTCCTCGCCGACGACGAGATCTCCGCCTACGAAGCCGGCCGCTAGCGCGCAGGGCACATCGCTTCGGGCTAGGGTCGCCGCGGAGTGCGCAGGCCCTTCCGGGGCACGGCACAAGTACATCCCTG
>JBDZUW010000002.1:0-61302 GCA_040255375.1 Luteimonas sp.
CCCGATCGGCCTGGTCGGGATCATCTCGGCGTTCAACTTCCCGGTCGCGGTCTGGGCCTGGAACTCGTTCGTGGCCGCGGTGTGCGGCGACATCTCGATCTGGAAGCCGTCGCCCAAGGTGCCGCTGTCCGCGGTCGCGTCGATGCGCATCTGCAACGAAGCGCTGCGCAAGGGCGGCTTCCCCGACCTGTTCTTCCTCTTCAACGACGCGGGCAGCGACCTGGCGCAGCAGTTCGTCGACGACCGCCGGATCGCGCTCGTGTCGTTCACCGGCTCGACCAAGGTCGGCCGCATGGTCGGCGAGCGCGTCGCGCGCCGCATGGGCCGTTCGCTGCTCGAGCTCGGCGGCAACAACGCGATCATCCTCGACGAGACCGCCGACCTCGCGCTCGCCATCCCGGGCATCGTGTTCGGCGCGGTCGGCACCGCCGGCCAGCGCTGCACGACCACCCGCCGCCTGTTCGTGCACGAGTCGCGCTACGACGAGGTGCTGGGCAAGCTCGTCTCCGCGTACAAGCAGGTCGAAGGCAAGATCGGCGACCCGACCGACCCGAAGAACCTGATGGGCCCGCTCAACAGCCGGGACGCCGTGCAGGCCTACCTCGACGCGATCGCGAAGGCGAAGGCCTCCGGCGGCAAGGTCGAGACCGGCGGCGCCGCCCTCGACCGTCCCGGCAACTTCGTGCTGCCCGCGATCGTCACCGGCCTGTCGAACGACGCCGAGGTCGTGCAGACCGAAACCTTCGCCCCGATCCTGTACGTGATGAAGTACCGCGACCTGGACGACGCGATCCACATGCAGAACGACGTGCCGCAGGGCCTGTCCTCGTCGATCTTCACAAACAACCTGAAGTCGGCGGAGAAATTCCTTTCGGCGGCGGGTTCGGACTGCGGCATCGCCAACGTCAACATCGGCACCTCCGGCGCCGAGATCGGCGGCGCGTTCGGCGGCGAGAAGGAGACCGGCGGCGGCCGCGAGTCGGGTTCCGACGCGTGGCGCGCGTACATGCGCCGCCAGACCAACACGATCAACTATTCGGATTCGCTGCCGCTGGCGCAGGGCATCAAGTTCGATCTCTGACGGAGCCGGGAACGGGGAGCCGGCAGCCGGGAACAGGAGTCCGTAGCGCGTGTATTCGCTTGCGAAGCCGTTGCTGTTCTCGATGGACGCCGAGCGTGCGCACGGGCTGACCCTGTGCGCGCTCGAGCGTGCGTACCGCGCGGGCACGGCATCGCTGCTCGCGAAGGCGCCGGCGCCGCTGCCGACGAAGGCGTTCGGGCTGGCGTTCCCCAATCCGGTCGGCCTCGCGGCCGGCCTCGACAAGAACGGCGCGCACATCGATGCGCTGTTCGCGCTGGGCTTCGGCTTCGTCGAAGTCGGCACCGTCACGCCGCGGCCGCAACCGGGCAACCCGAAGCCGCGCATGTTCCGGCTGCCCCGGCACCAGGCGATCATCAACCGCCTGGGCTTCAACAACGAAGGCGTCGACGCGCTCGTCCGCAACGTGGAGCGCGCGCAGCGCAAGGGCGGCCTGCTCGGCATCAACATCGGCCGCAACAAGGACACGCCCAACGATTTCGCCGAAGGCGACTACCTGCAGTGCATGGAGAAGGTGTATCCGCTCGCGGACTACATCACCGTCAACATCTCCTCGCCCAACACCGCGGGCCTGCGCGAGCTGCAGGAGGAACAGGCGCTGCGGCGCCTGGTCGGCACGCTGCGCGAGGCGCAGGAGCGCCTGGGCGCGAAGCACGGCAAGCGCGTGCCGATGCTGGTGAAGGTCGCGCCCGACCTGTCCGACGACGACGTGGACGCTGCCGGCCGCGTGCTGTCCGACCTGCAGGTGGACGGCGTCGTCGCGACCAACACCACCGTGTCCCGCGCCGGCGTGCAGGACGACCCGCACGCGGCGGAAGCGGGCGGGCTCTCCGGCGCGCCGCTGATGGAGCCCGCGACCGCGGTGCTGCGGCGGCTGCGCTCGCGGCTGCCCGAGTCGATCCCGATGGTCGGCGTCGGCGGCATCCTGGGCGGCGCCGACGCCGTCAAGAAAATGGCGGCGGGCGCGAACCTCGTGCAGCTCTACACCGGCCTGGTCTATCGCGGGCCGGCGCTGGTCGCCGAATGCGTCGACGCGATGCGGCGCCGCAAGGAGGCCCCGAGCCGGGGCACGCTGCCGCCAGATGCCTGAGCCCTCGCGCCCGCCCGGCTGCCGCTACACCGAGGATGCGCGGCTGGACGCGCGCAATACCTTCGGGGTGGCGGCGCGCGCGCCGTTGCTCGTCGAAATCGCGGATGCCGCCGCCCTCCCCGCGGTGCTGGCCGATCCCGCGCTGCGCGACGAGGCACTGCTGGTGCTCGGCGGCGGCAGCAACCTGCTGTTCGCCGGCGACGCGCCGGGGCCGGTGCTGGCGCTGGACACCCGCGGCATGCGCGTGCTCGCCGACCACGGCGATTTCGCGATCGTGCGCGCCGACGCGGGCGCCTCCTGGGACGCCTTCGTGCGCTGGACGCTCGCGCAGGGCCTGTCGGGGCTCGAGAACCTCGCCCTGATCCCCGGCACCGTCGGCGCGGCGCCGATCCAGAACATCGGCGCGTACGGCACCGAGGTGCGCGAGCGCATCCACATGGTCGAGGCCTTCGAACGCGACGCCGGCGAGTGGCGCCGCCTCCCGCCCGACCGCTGCGCGTTCGCCTACCGCGACAGCCTGTTCAAGCGCGCGCCGGACCGCTATATCGTCACCGCGGTGGAGTTCGCGCTGCCGCGCACGCCGGCGCTGCGCCTGGAGTACGCGGGCATCGGCGAGGAACTCGCGGCCATGGGCATCGCCGGCACGCCGACGCCGACGCAGGTCGCCGATGCGGTGTCGCGCATCCGCCGCCGCAAGCTGCCGGACCCGGCCGTGCTCGGCAATGCCGGCAGCTTCTTCAAGAATCCGATCGTGCCGGCCGCGCAGGCCGAAGCCCTGCACGCCGACCATCCGTCGATGCCGGTGTTCCGCGGCGACGGCGACACGACCCGCAAGCTGTCGGCGGCGTGGCTGATCGACCAGTGCGGCTGGAAGGGCCAGCGCGTCGGCGCCGCCGGCGTCGCCGCGAGCCATGCGCTGGTCCTGGTCAACCACGGCGGGGCGACCGGCGCGGAGCTGCTCGCGCTGGCGCGCCGCATCGCGGCCTCCGTCCAGGCGCGCTTCGGCGTCGCGATCGAGCCCGAGCCGCGCATCGTCGGGGACCGCTGGTGAGCGCGAGGCCGCACCTCCCGCCACCGCCGGCATCGTTCCTCAAGGCTGCGGGGCTGATGCTGCTGAGCACGCTGTTCTTCGGGTTGATGGCGGTCGTGATCCGGCTGGCGTCGAACGACGGCATCGCCACGGTCGAGATCGCGTTCTTCCGCAACCTGTTCGGCCTGCTGGCGCTGCTGCCGTTCCTGTACGGTGCCGGCCGCGGGGTCTTCCGCACGCAACAGCTGCCACGCTATTTCCTGCGCAGCGCGATCGGCGTCGCCTCGATGCTGTGCGGGTTCTGGGCGATCGGCCACCTGCCGATGGCGCAGGCGATCTCGCTGTCGTATTCGACGCCGCTGTTCGTGACCATCGCCGCGGCGATCTGGCTCGGCGAGGTCGTGCGCCGGCGGCGCTGGAGCGCGGTGCTGCTCGGTTTCGTCGGCGTGCTGGTCATCGTCCGCCCGGGCACCGAGGGCTTCACCGCCGGCTCGCTGGTGGCGGTCGCGGCGGCATTGCTGAGCAGCATCGTCGCGATCCAGATCAAGCAGCTCTCGCGCGTGGATTCGCCCGATACCATCGTGTTCTACACCTACGTGTTCTGGGTGCCGCTGTCGTTCTTCCCCGCGCTGTTCGCGTGGCAGTGGCCGCAGGGCATGGACTGGCTGTGGCTGGCGGCGATCGGCGCGCTCGGCACCGGCGGCCAGCTGTTCTGGACCCGCGCGCTCAGGCTGGGCGAGGTCTCGGCGCTGCAGCCGATCAGCTTCATGCAGCTGCCGCTGGTGACCGCGCTGGCCTGGGTGCTGTTCGACGAGACCATCAGCCGCTGGACCGTCGCCGGCGCTGCGATCATCCTCGCGGCGAACGGCTACATCGCGCACCGCGAATCGCAGCTGTCGCGCCGCGCCGCCACGACCGCGCCGGTGGAAGCCGCCAAGCCCGGCGAATAGCCCGCGGCCCGGCGCGGCCGGGCGCACCGCGATTGGTCGCAGTGCATTCCGGCACGGGTGCCTCGGCCGGGGCCGATGCTATTCATCCGGCTTCGACCACCACCGCTGCCGGTCGCCCATGAAGGAACCCGCCATGCTTCGCCAGTCCCTGCCCCTGCTCGCCGCCCTCGTCGTCGCCCCCGCCTTCGCCCAGTCGTCCGCGCCCGCGGCACCGGCACCGGCGCCGCATGCACCTGCGCCGGCACCCGCCGCGCTTCCCTCGCAACCGGTGCTCTTCAATGGGCCTGCCGCCGCGGAAAAGGACGTGGCCAGCATCGACGCGATCATCGCCGCGCTCTACGACGTGATCTCCGGCCCGGCCGGCCAGGCGCGCGACTGGAACCGGCTGCGCTCGCTGTTCGTGCCCACCGGCAGGATGATGCCGGTCGGCGTGCGCCCGGACGGGAGCGCGGTGATGCGCCTCATGCAGGTGAACGACTACATCGCGAGCTCCGGCCCGCTGCTGCTGGAGAAGGGCTTCCGCGAGCGCGAGCTCGCGCGCCGCACCGAGCAGTTCGGCGAGATCGCGCATGTGTTCAGCACCTACGAGGGCACGATCGAGGGCGAGGAGCACCCGATGCGCGGCATCAACAGCCTGCAGCTGATGCACGACGGCAAGCGCTGGTGGATCGTGTCGCTGATGTGGGAAGCCGAGAGCCCGAAGCTCAGCCTGCCCGCGAAGTACCTGCCTGCCACGGGCGGCGCCCGCTGAAGACGAGGCCGTAGCAGGCGACGACCCAGGCGCAGGCCACGGCCCAGCCGGCGAGGATGTCCGACGGGTAGTGCACGCCGAGGTACACCCGCGACAGCCCCACCAGCGGCACGAACGACGCCGTCGCCACGACCACCGGCCAGCGCCACCTGGTGCGCCAGGCCAGCAGGATGGCGACGGCGCCCAGCGTCATAGAGCCCATCGCGTGCCCGCTCGGGAAGCTGTACGTGGCCTCGGGCGCGATCGACGGCCACAGCTCCGGCCGCGCGCGCGCGTACACGTGCTTCGCCGCGACGTTCAGCAGCGCGGAACCGCCCAGCGCGAGGCCGGCGAACAGCCCCTCGCGCATCCGCCGCCGCCAGGCGAGCGCCAGCACCAGCAGCACGTCCAGCGGCACCACGCCCTGGCCGTAGCCCAGCCGCGACACGAGCAGGAACGTACGATCCAGGCCGTCGCGCGCCAGCGCATGCGCGAGCTGCAGCAGCGGCAGGTCGAAGGGAAAGGCCTCGCCCTCGCGCAGTTCCTCGACCAGCGAGCCGAAGCCCCACAGCGGCACCCACAGCCCTGCGAACAGGAGGAGCAGGCGCCGTCCGTGGGCGCGCAGGAACGCGAGGCCGAAGCGCGCCTCGGCGCGCGCGGCGCGCGCGGCCTCAGCCGGCGTGTGCGGCGGCTTGCCCTGCGGCGCCCCCGCCGGGGGCCGCGGGTCCGTACCTGCGTTCGACATAGGCATCGATGATCGCGACGAACTCGTTCGCGATATTGTCGCCGCGCAGGGTGACGGTCTTTTCACCGTCGACGAAGACCGGCGCGGCCGGCGCCTCGCCGGTGCCCGGCAGCGAGATCCCGATGTTGGCGTGGCGCGACTCGCCGGGGCCGTTGACGACGCAGCCCATCACCGCGAGCGTCAGGTTCTCCGCCCCCGGGTGGCTGATGCGCCATTCGGGCATCTTCGCGCGCACGTGTTCCTGCACGACCTTCGCCAGCTCCTGGAAGAACTCCGACGTGGTCCGGCCGCAGCCGGGGCACGCCGTGACCATCGGCGTGAACGCACGCAGCCCCATCGTCTGCAGCAGCTCCTGCGCGACCACGACTTCCTGCGTGCGCGGTGCGCCCGGCTCCGGCGTGAGCGAGATCCGGATCGTGTCGCCGATCCCCTGCTGCAGCAGCACGCCGAGCGCGGCGCTGGAGGCGACGATGCCCTTGCTGCCGATGCCCGCCTCGGTGAGGCCCAGGTGCAGGGCGAAATCGCTGCGCGCCGACAGGTCGCGGTAGACCGCGATCAGCTCCTGCACGCCGCTGACCTTCGCCGAGAGGATGATGCGCTCGGCCGGCAGGCCGAGTTCCACCGCGCGCAGCGCCGAATCCAGCGCGGAGCGGATCAGCGCCTCGCGGAGCACGCGCGCGGCGTCCCAGGGATCGGCGCGCCGCGCGTTCTCGTCCATCAGCTGCGCGGCGAGCGCCTGGTCGAGCGAGCCCCAGTTGGCGCCGATGCGCACCGGCTTGCCGTAGCGGATCGCGAATTCGACCAGCTGCGCGAACTGCAGGTCCTTCTTCTTGCCGAAGCCGACGTTGCCGGGGTTGATGCGGTACTTCGCCAGCGCCTCGGCGCAGGCCGGTTCCTTCGCCAGCAGCTGGTGGCCGTTGTAGTGGAAGTCGCCGATGACCGGCACGTCCACGCCCATCATCCGCAGCCGGTCGACGATGCGCGGCACCGCCGCGGCCGCTTCCGGCGTGTTCACGGTGACGCGCACCAGCTCGGAGCCGGCGCGCCAGAGCTCGCCGACCTGCTTCACGGTCGCGGCGACGTCGGCGGTGTCGGTGTTGGTCATCGACTGCACGACGACCGGTGCATCGCCGCCGACGCGCACGTTGCCGACCAGCACCTGGCGGGTCGGGCGCCGGGCTGCGGGGCCGAAAGTGTCCATTCGCCTATTGTACGGACCGATGCCCTATCCTGAGCGGATGAACACCGCGGAGACCGGCGAGGTCCTGAGCCCCAGCCAGCTGAACACCCTCGCCCGCGACCTGCTCGAGGGCGCCTTCCCCACCGTGTGGGTCGAGGGCGAGCTGAGCGGCGTGTCCCGCCCCGCGTCCGGCCATCTCTACTTCTGCCTGAAGGACGCGCGGGCGCAGGTGCGCTGCGCGATGTTCCGGCCGAAGGCGGGCTGGCTGAAGTTCGCTCCGCGCGAGGGCGTGCGGGTGCTGGCGCGCGGCCGCCTGACCCTGTACGAGGCGCGCGGCGACTACCAGCTCGTCCTCGACCACATGGAAGAGGCCGGCGAAGGCGCGCTGCGCCGGGCCTTCGAGGAACTGAAGGCGAAGCTCGCGGCCGAAGGCCTGTTCGACGCCGCCCGCAAGCGCCCGCTGCCGGCGTACGTGCGCCGGCTCGCCGTGATCACGTCGCCGTCCGGCGCGGCGGTGCGCGACGTGTTGAGCGTGCTCGCGCGGCGCTTCCCGCTGCTCGAGGTGCACGTCCTGCCGACCCTGGTGCAGGGCTCGACGGCGGCCGCGCAGATCGCCTCGATGCTGCAGCGCGCCGCCGCCAGCGGCCGCTACGACGTGGTCCTGCTGGCGCGCGGCGGCGGATCGCTCGAGGACCTGTGGGCATTCAACGACGAGGCCCTGGCGCGCACGATCGCCGCCTCGCCGGTGCCGGTGGTGTCGGCGATCGGGCACGAAACCGACTTCAGCCTGTCGGATTTCGCCGCCGACCTGCGGGCGCCCACGCCATCGGCGGCGGCCGAACTGCTGGTGCCGCATGCCGACGACCTGCGCCGGCGCCTGCGTGCGCTCGCGCAGCGCATGGTGGCGACCCATCGCGCGCGCCTGCGCCAGGCGATGCAGCGCGCCGACCGCGCGTCGCTGCGCCTGCAGGCATTGCGCCCGCAGGCGCGCCTGCAGCTGCTGGCGCGGCGCCAGGCCGAAGCGCTGCGCCGGCTGCAGGCGGCGTGGACGCGCCGCCAGGAGCGCGATCGCGCGCGCCTGCGCCGCGAGGCGACCGGGCTGCGCGCCACGCATCCTTCGCGCCGGCTCGCGGCCGACGCGCTGCGGTTGCGCGGCCTGGCCCGCTCGCTCTCCGCGATCAGCCCGCTGGCGACGGTCGCGCGCGGCTATTCGATCCTGCAGCACCCGGACGGCCGCGTGGTCCGCAGCGTCGGCGACGCGGCGCCGGGCGACGCGCTCGACGCGCGCGTCACCGACGGAACGCTGAAATTGCGGGTGCTCGAACCCGATTGATCGGCACGCAGGAGGCGCGGATGCTGCAACCGTCCTATCCCTACTACCTCGCCGGCAAGGCACTGGCGCCGAACGCCGCGCTCGAGGTCCGCGACAAGTTCAGCGGCGCCCTGGCGACGCGCGTCGCGCTCGCGGATGCCGCCGCCGTCGATGCGGCGATCGCCGCGGCGCACGCCGCGCGCCCGGCCATGGCGGCGTTCCCGGCGGACGCGCGGCGCGACGTGCTCGAGCACTGCGTGCGCCGCTTCACCGAGCGCAGCGAAGAGCTCGCGCTGGCGCTATGCATCGAAGCCGGCAAGCCGATCCGCGACGCCCGCGGCGAGGTCGGCCGGCTCGTCGACACCTTCCGCATCGCCGCCGGCGAAGCGACCCGCGTCGAAGGCGAAACGGTCGAGCTCGGCATCTCCGAGCGCACCCGCGGCTACCGCGGCTTCGTGAAGCGCGTGCCGGTCGGCGCCTGCAGCTTCATCACGCCCTTCAATTTCCCGCTCAACCTCGTGGCGCACAAGGTCGCGCCGGCGATCGCCGCCGGCTGCCCGTTCGTGCTCAAGCCTTCGGAGCGCACGCCCGTCGGCGCGCTGATCATCGGCGAAGTGCTGGCGGAAACCGCCCTGCCGGAAGGCGCGTTCTCGATCCTGCCCTGCCCCGTCGACCAGGCCGACGCGCTGGTCACCGATCCGCGCATCGCGCTGCTGAGCTTCACCGGCGGCCTGGTCGGCTGGGACCTCAAGGCGCGCGCCGGGCGCAAGAAGGTGGTGCTGGAACTCGGCGGCAACGCGGCCTGCATCGTGGACGCCGATCCGGGCCGGCCGCTGGACGAGGTGGTCCCGCGCCTGGTGTCCGGCGCTTACTACCAGAGCGGCCAGAGCTGCATCGGCGTGCAGCGCATCCTCGTGCACCGCGACCGCTACGACGCCTTGAAGGCGGCGCTGGCGACGGCGGTCGCCGCGCTGCGCATGGGCGACCCGCGCGACGAATCGGTGTTCATCGGGCCGATGATCGACGAAGCGGCGGCGAAGCGCGTGGACGAGTGGATCGCCGCCGCGGTGGCCGGCGGCGCGCGCGTGCTTGCCGGCGGCCCCCGCGACGGCGCGATGCTGCCGGCGACGCTGCTCGAGGGCGTTCCGCACGATGCCGACCTCTGGCGCAGGGAGGCCTTCGGCCCCGTCGCCGCGATCGAGGCCTTCGACGACTTCGAGGACGCGCTCGCGCGCGCCAACGACAGCGACTTCGGCCTGCAGGCCGGCGTGTTCACCGGGGACATCGCGCACGCGATGCGCGCCTGGGACGCGCTCGAGGTTGGCGGCGTGGTGGTGGGCGACATCCCGAGCTTCCGCGTGGACAACATGCCCTACGGCGGGGTCAAGGCCTCGGGTTTCGGGCGCGAAGGCGTGCGCTACGCCATTGCCGACATGACGGAGCCGCGCCTGCTCGTGCTGCGCGCCTGAACCGCGGCTTTCCCGGCATGCCGACGGGGCACGCCCGCGCATGCGGCCCCACGGCTGCTTCACGCCCCGCTTGCTGAAATGCAGCCACCCAGGGGCAAGGATTCACCCAGGCATGACCTCTCCGACTACGGCCCAGGCGCCGCCGCCGACCCTCACGCCGACAGGCATCGCCGGCCTGGACGCCATCCTCGACGGCGGCCTCCCGGCCGATTGCGTCTACCTGCTCGAGGGCGTCCCGGGCTCCGGCAAGACCACGATCGCGATGCAGTTCCTCATGGAAGGCGCGCGCCGCGGCGAGACCTGCCTCTACGTCACGCTTTCCGAGACGGAGGCGGAACTGCGCGCGGTGGCCGCTTCCCACGGCTGGTCGCTCGACGGCATCCACATCCATGAGCTGGATCCGGGCGGCGACCATCTCGATCCGGACACCCAGTACACGATGTTCCATCCGTCGGAAGTCGAACTCGGCTCGACCACGCGCAGCATCCTCGAGGAAGTCGACCGGCTGCACCCGCAGCGTGTGGTGTTCGACTCGCTCGCCGAAGTCCGCCTGCTCGCCGGCGCGGTGCTGCGCTTCCGCCGCCAGGTGCTGGCCCTGAAGCAGTACTTCAACGGGCGCGGCGCCACGGTGCTGCTGATCGACGAGGCGCAGGTCGCGGAACAGGGCCTGCACGTGCACACCATCGTCCACGGCGTGCTGCTGCTCGACCAGCTGCGCCCGGAATACGGCGGCGACCGACGCCGGCTGCGGGTGACCAAGATGCGCGGCCGGCGCTTCCGCGGCGGCTTCCACGACTACGAGATCCGCACCGGCGGCGTCGAGGTGTACCCGCGGCTGGTCGCCGCCGACCATCGGCGCGAAGGCAGCAACGAGGCCATGTCCAGCGGCTCGCCCGAGCTCGACGCGCTGCTCGGCGGCGGCGTGGAGCGCGGTACCAGCACGCTGCTCGTCGGGGCCGCGGGCACCGGCAAGTCCACGCTGACCATGCACTTCGCCATGGCGGCGGCCGAGCGCGGCGAGCGCACCGCGATGTTCATCTTCGACGAGAGCATCCGCTCGCTGGTGACGCGATGCCGCGGCATCGGGTTCGACGTCGAGCGGCGCATCGAGGAAGGCCTGATCTCGGTGCGCTCCGTCGATCCGGCGGAGCTTTCGCCAGGCGAGTTCATCTCCGCGATCCGCGACGAGGTCGAGGTCGGCAACGCGTCCGTCGTCGTGATCGACAGCCTGAACGGCTACCTGAACGCGATGCCGGAGGAGCGCTTCGTGCTCGTCCAGCTGCACGAACTGCTCGCCTACCTCGGCCAGCTCGGCGTCATGACGCTGCTGGTCAGCGCGCAGCAAGGGCTCATCGGGCAGATGCACAACACGCTCGACGTCAGCTATCTCGCCGACGCCGTGGTGCTGCTGCGCTATTTCGAGGCCGGCGGGCGGGTCCACCAGGCGGTCTCGGTCCTGAAGAAGCGGACCGGCGCGCACGAACGCACCATCCGCGAGCTGACGATCGACAGCCGCGGCATCACCGTCGGACCGCCGCTGACGCAGTACCGCGGCGTCCTGACCGGCGTCCCGCACATCCGCGAGGACGGCTAGGCGCATGGACGGCGACGCGGTCCTGCGGTCGCGGGTCCTGCTGCACCTGGCGACCACGCGCGACGCGGAACTCGCGGCGGACGTGCTCGGCCGGCACGGGATGGGATCGGTCCGGTGCCTCGAGCTCGCCAGCCTCGTGGACGAGATCGAACGCGGCGCGGGCGCCCTGCTCGTCGCCGAGGAGATGCTGGGCGACGGCGCCGGCCCGCTGCTGCGCGAGATCCTGGTGCGGCAGCCGCGCTGGTCCGACCTCCCGGTGCTGCTGCTGACCCGCGCCGGCGCCAACTCGGACGCCGTGCTCGACGCGATCGCCTACCTCGGCAACGTCACCCTGATGGAACGGCCGCTCCGCGTCGCGGCGCTGGTCAGCACCGTCCGCGCCGCGCTGCGCGCCAGGTCCCGCCAGTACCAGATCGAGTCGCACCTCGCCGAGCTGGAACGCGCGCGCGCCGCGGAATCCGACAATGCGAAAAGGAAGGACGAGTTCCTCGCCATGCTCGCGCACGAGCTGCGCAACCCGCTCGCCCCGATCGGGAACGCGCTGCAGGTGCTCGAGCTGTCGGACGAGGATCCCCAGCGCCGCCGGAAGCTCCGGCGCATGATGCAGCGGCAGGTGGAGCACCTCGTCCGCCTGGTCGACGACCTGCTGGAGGCGTCGCGCCTCTCGCAGGGCAAGATCCAGCTCGAACGCAGCGCCCAGGACCTGCGCGCCATCCTGCGGGAGAGCCTCGACATGGGCCGGCTGGAGCAGGCGCCGGGAAGCGCCACCATCGAGGCGCGCATCGCGGCGGAGCCGATGCCGGTCTTCGCCGACCCGGTCCGGCTCGGCCAGGTCTTCGCGAACCTGCTCAACAACGCGCGCAAGTACGGCCGCGAGAACGGGACCATCGTCATCGACGCGGGCATCGAGGATCGCTGGGCCGTGGTGCGCGTGAAGGACGACGGCATCGGCATTCCGCCCGAGCTGCTTCCGCACGTCTTCGAATTGTTCACCCAGGGGCGGCGCGAGGTGCATCGCCTCCACGACGGGCTCGGCATCGGCCTGGCGCTGGTGCGCGGGCTGGTCGAGATGCACGGCGGCCGGGTGGAAGCGCACAGCGCAGGCAGGGGCCAGGGCGCCGAATTCGTCGTCCGCATCCCGCTCGCGCACGCCGCGGCGGATGTCGCCAGTGCCGCAGGGGCGGCGCCGGCCGCGGAGAGGAAGCTGCGCATCCTCGTGGTCGACGACAACGAGGATGCGGCGCATTCGTTGAGCCTGCTGCTGCAGGCGATGGGACACGAACTGCGGGTCGCCCACGACGGCGAGGAAGGGCTGGAGCTGGCGGCGGAATTCCAGCCCGAGATCGCCCTGCTCGACATCGGGATGCCGGGCATGGACGGCTATGCGCTCGCACGCCGCCTGCGCGCGGACCCCGCGCACGACGGGATGCTGATCGCGGCCGTCACCGGCTGGGGCGAGGCGCGCGACCGCGCCCGCGCGGATGCGGCCGGCTTCGACATGCACTTCCGCAAGCCGATCTCCGGCGCGGACCTCGCGAGCGTGCTGCAGGCGGCAACGACGCACTGAGGCGCCGTGTCCCCTCGCGCCACGCTCAGGCCGAGGGCGGGGTCACCAGCGGAAGATGCACGAGGAACTCCGCGCCATCGCCCGCCACACCGGTGCTGAAGGCGCTGACGTCGCCGCCGTGGAGGTGCACGAGCTGCTGCACCAGGCTCAGGCCGATGCCGAGCCCCGCCTGGGCGCCGGCGGGCGCTTCGTGGCCGCCCTGCACGAACAGGTTGAACATGCCCGGCAGCGCCTCCGGGGCGATGCCGGGCCCGTTGTCGCGGACACCGAGTTCGGCGCGGTCCCCGCTGCGGCTGAGCGACAGCGCGATGCGGCCGCCGGGAGGCGTGAACTTCGCGGCGTTGTTGAGCAGGTTGGTGAGCACCTGCACCAGCCGCACCGGGTCGCCGAGCACGTAGAGCGGCTCCTCGCAGACGTCCACGGAGAAGGCGTGCCTGCGCTCCTCCATCGTCGGCCGCACGGCGAGCGTCGCATCCTCGACGACCTGCTGCAGGCCGACGACTTCCTTCACCAGGTGGACCTTGCCGGTGGCGATGCGGCCCACGTCGAGCAGGTCGTCGACGAGCCGCCGCAGGTGCGCCACCTGGCGCGCGAGGATGTCGCGCGCGGTGCGCAGCCGCGGATTGTTCGGCTCCTCGAGCTGCATGATCGACACCGCGTTGGCGATCGGCGTCATCGGGTTGCGCAGCTCATGGCCCAGCAGCGCCAGGAACTCGGTGAGGCGGCGCTCCTGTTCCTCGAGCGCATGGATGCGGCGGCTGGCGGTCATGTCGCGCGTGACCTTCACGAAGCCGATGTGGACGCCGTGCGAGTCGCGGAGCGCCGTGATCACGACGTTCGCCCAGAACCGGCTGCCATCCTTGCGCAGGCGCCAGCCTTCGTCCTCGAACCGGCCTTCGCGCAACGCGGCTTCGAGCTCGTGCTCCGGCCACTTCGCCTCGATCTTCTCCTTCGGGTAGAACACCGAGAAGTGCTTGCCGATGATCTCGGCGGCGGTGTAACCCTTGTTGAGCTCCGCGCCGCGGTTCCAGCTGGCGACGTAGCCCTCGGTGTCGAGCATGAAGATCGCGTAGTCGCGCACGCTCTCCACCATCAGCCGGAAGCGCTCCTCGCTCTGCCGCAGCAGTTCGAGCGCGTGGGTGCGCTCCGCCTCGCCACCCTGGCTGGCGGCATCCACCGCGGCCTGGATGTCGGAGGCGGACATCATGCCCAGGGGTCGCGCAGCACGATGTTGGCGTCGCGGTCGGGACCGGTGCTCACGATCGCGAGCGGGCAGCCGGCGAGCTCCTCCAGCGCGCGCAGGTAGGCGCGCGCGGCGGGCGGGAGCTTGTCCCACTCGGTGATGCCGTGGGTGGATTCCTGCCAGCCCGGGAACTCGAGGTACACCGGCGTGCACTCCTCCCAGCCCTGCGCGTCCAGCGGCGCGTACTCGCTGCGCTTGCCGTGGTACTCGTAGGCGATGCAGATCTTCAGCGTCTCCATCCCGTCGAGGATGTCGAGCTTGGTGATGCAAAGGCCGCTGATGCCGTTGATCGCGACCGCGCGCTTGAGCGCGACCACGTCCATCCAGCCGCAGCGGCGCGGGCGGCCGGTGGTGGCGCCGTATTCCTGGCCGCGGTCGCGGATGCCCTGGCCGACGGCGTCGTGCAGTTCGGTCGGGAACGGGCCGCCGCCGACGCGCGTGGCGTAGGCCTTGGCGATGCCGAGCACGTAGTCGATCGCGTCCGCGCCGACGCCGGTGCCGGCGAGCGCGCCGCCGACCGTCGTGTTCGAGGAGGTGACGTACGGATAGGTGCCGTGGTCGATGTCCAGGAGCGACCCCTGCGCGCCCTCGAACAGCACGCGCTTGCCCTGCTTGCGCAGCTCGTGCAGGACGCCGGCCACGTCGCTCTTCATCGGCTCGATGTATTCGCCGAACGCGAGCGCCTCGTCGAGGGTCTGCTGGAAATCCACCGGCGCGACCTTGAGGTACTGGGTCAGCACGAAGTTGTGGTAGTCGAGCGTGGCGCGCAGCTTGTCGGCCAGCTCCTGCGGGTAGCGCAGGTCGGCGACGCGGATGCCGCGGCGCGCGACCTTGTCCTCGTACGCGGGGCCGATGCCGCGGCCGGTGGTGCCGATCGCGTCCTTGCCGGCCGCCTTCTCGCGCGCCTGGTCCAGCGCGATGTGGTACGGCATGATGATCGGCGTCGCCGGGCTGATCTTCAGCCGCGAGCGCACGTCCACGCCGGTCGCCTCGAGCTCCTCGATCTCCTTGCGCAGCGCGCCGGGGTGCAGCACCACGCCGTTGCCGATCAGGCACAGCGCGTCGGGGCGCAGGATGCCCGAGGGGATCAGGTGCAGCACGGTCTTGCGGCCGTTGATCACCAGCGTGTGGCCGGCGTTGTGGCCGCCCTGGAAGCGCACGACCGCACCGATGTCCTGCGTGAGCAGGTCGACGATCTTGCCCTTGCCCTCGTCGCCCCACTGGGCGCCCAGAACGACCACCGACTGACCCATTTTCACGCCTCCGGACACGGAAAAAGCCGAGGCGGTCCCCGGCTTTACGACATTATCCGGGTTTCGGGCCCCCATGGGTAGAGCCGGCCCATGGCCGGTTCCCGGAGCGCCAGCGGACCATGGCTCCGCTCTACAGGGCGTGACGGACCAGCGCCAGGGCGGCCAGGCCCGCGCCCACGACCACGGCGCCGAACAGCCGCAGCCGGCTGTTGGGCATGGCGTGGAGCTGCTCGGCCGCGCGTCGCCAGGCGTTGGGCATGGCGAACAGCAGCAGGCCCTCGAACACGGCGACCAGGCACAACGCGGACCACAGGTCTTCCATCCGGTTGCGGCCCGGGGATCAGCGGTCGTCGCGCAGGAACTTCAGGAACGGATCGTCCCGCTCCAGCACGATCGCCGCGTTGCCGTTCGCGAACGAGCGCCGGTAGGCCTCGAGGCTGCGATGGAACGCGTAGAACGCGGGGTCGCGCTGGTAGGCCTGCGCGTAGATGCGCGCGGCTTCCGCGTCGCCCTCGCCGCGCAGCTTCTGTGCGTCGCGTTCGGCCTCGGCCATGATCACCTGCTGCTGGCGGTCGGCCTCGGCGCGGATCTCCTGCGACAGCTCCTCGCCCTCGGCGCGCAGCTGCGCGGCGACCTGCTGGCGCTGGGCGCGCATGCGCCGGTACACCTGCTCGATCACCTCGCCGCCGGTGGGCAGGTCGATGCGCTTGATGCGGATGTCCACGATCTTCACGCCCAGCGTCCCCGCACCCCGGTTGATGGCGCCCAGCTGGCGCGCCACCATCTCGTTGCGGTCGCCGGACACCACCTGCTGCAGCGTGCGCGCATTGATCTCGTTGCGCAGCGAATCCTTGATGATCGGCGCGAGGCGCTGCACGGCGATGCTCTCGTCGCCGCCGGTGGCGCGGTAGAAGGTGCGCACGTCGGAGATCAGGCCGATGGCGAAGAAGTCGACGCTGACGTCCTTCTTCTCGGACGTGAGGTAGCGCTCCGGCTCGGCGTCGAGCACCTGCAGGCGGCGGTCGAAGACGCGCGCGCTCTCGACCAGCGGCCACTTGAAGTGCAGGCCGGGGCCGACATCGGTGCGGGCGACGCGGCCGAGATTCAGCACGATGGCGGTGTGGCCTTCGTTGACCACGTACACGGAGCCGAGCAGCGCGAGCAGCGCGGCGACGGCGAGCGGGATCCAGGCGGTGGGCTTCATCGGGTCGCCTCCTCGCGCGCGTCGCGGCCCTCGGGGCGCGCGTCGCGTCCCGGGCGGACGCCGGTGGCGGTGGCGTCCACGGCGGGCGCCACGAATTCGGGCGCGGGCGCGGCCGCGCCGCCGGTGGTCGCGGCCCCGGCACTGCCGGCGGCCGGCATCGGCAGGTAGATCAGCTGCTTGCCGTCGCCGCCGACGATGACGCGGTTGCCGGCGAGCACCTGCTGCACGGTCTCGAGCCACAGCCGCTTGCGGGTGACGTCGGGCGCGGCCTTGTACTGGTCCAGCAGCAGCGAGAAGCGCGTTGCGTCGCCCGTGGCGCGGTCGATCGCGGCGGCCTTGTAGCCTTCCGCGACGGTGCGCACGCGTGCGGCCTGGCCGCGCGCCTCGGGCACGATCTTGCTCGCGTAGGCCTCGGCCTCGTTCTTGGCGCGGTCCTTGTCCTGCTGCGCGCTGTTGACGTCGTCGAAGGCCGGCTTGACCTCCTCCGGCGGGCGCGCGTTGGGCAGGTTGAGCTCGGTCACGAGCAGGCCCGTCTGGTATTCGCGCAGCGCCTGCTGCAGCCGCTCGCGCGCGGACACCGACAGCGCGTTGCGCGCGCCGAGCACGGTGTCGAGGTCGGAACGCCCGACCTGCTCGCGGACCGCGCTGAGCGTGGCCTGCTGCAGGACGGCATCGGCGTCGCGGCTGCCGAACAGGTACTCGCGCGGATCGTCCACGCGGTACTGCACGTTGACCTCGACGGTCACGATGTTCTCGTCGCGCGTGAGCACGGGCACGGTGTCGCTGAAGGTCTTGATCTGGGTGGCCTGGACCTTGGCCACGCGCTCCACCGGCCAGGGCCACTTGAGGTGTGGGCCGGGCTGCAGGATGCGCGCGAACTGGCCGAAGCGCAGGACCACGCCACGCTGCTGTTCGGTGACCAGCACGAAACAGTTCACGGCCAGCCACAAGGCCAGCACGATGCCGACCCAGCGCGCGATGCCGGCGCCGTCGCCGCCGCCCGCCAGGCCGCGGAAGGCGTCCTGCACGCGCTCGAGGAAGGTGGCGTTGCCGCGTCGTCGCGGATTGCGGCCGTTGCCGGACCCGCCGGGAATGTTCCAGGCCATCGCTGCTCCAGGGAATCCGCCCGATTCTAGCGGTCCGGCACCGGGTGGTCGACCAGCAGCGCCCGTACCGGCACGCCCCAGGGCTGGCTGGCCACCCGCAGCGCATCGGCCTCGGCGAGGTCCAGGCGCAGCCGCCAGCCGTCGTCGTCGTGCTCCTCGCCGCGGACGGCGTCGAGCTCGTGCAGGCGCGCACGCAGGCGCCCGGCCTCCGGCGGCAGGCGCAGTTCGCCCTGCACCCGGCGCAGCCCCAGGCGGGCCCCCAGGGCCCGGCGGAGCGCCTCGAGGCCGAGGCCGTCGCGGGCGGAGACCCAGACGCGCTCGCGCGCGCCCTGCCCGCCGACATCGCCGGTGCCGTCGTCCGCGGCATGGTCGTGGCGCGGCAGCGCACCCTCGATCCGGTCGATCTTGTTGTAGACCAGCAGCTGCGGCAGGTCGCCGGCGCCGATCTCGGCGAGCACCGCGTCCACCTGCGCGATGCGTTCGTCGCGCAGCGGGTCGGCGGCGTCGACGACGTGCAGCAGCAGGTCGGCGTCGCGGGCCTCGCTCAGCGTCGAACGGAACGCGGCCACCAGTTCGTGCGGCAGGTCGCGCACGAAGCCGACCGTATCGGCAAGCACGGCGTTGCCGCCGGGCAGCGCGATGCGGCGCACGGTCGGGTCGAGCGTGGCGAACAGCTGGTCGGCGGCATACGCGCCGGCGCCGGTCAGCGCGTTGAACAGCGTGGACTTGCCGGCGTTCGTGTAGCCGACGAGCGCGATGCGCGGCAGCTCGCTGCGCACGCGCGCGCGGCGCATCTGCGTGCGCTGCACCTCGACCTTGTCCAGGCGCTTCTGCAATTGCTCGACGCGCTTCTGCAGCAGGCGACGGTCGGTCTCGAGCTGCGTTTCGCCGGGACCGCGCAGGCCGATCGAGCCGCCGCGCTGGCGCTCCAGGTGGGTCCAGCCGCGCACGAGGCGCGTGGCCATGTGCTTGAGCTGCGCGAGCTCGACCTGCAGCTTGCCCTCGGCGCTGCGCGCGCGCTGCGAGAAGATGTCCAGGATCAGCCCGGTGCGGTCGACGACGCGGCGCTGCAGCGCCTTTTCCAGGTTGCGTTCCTGGACCGGCGTGAGCGGATGGTTGACCAGCACGAGGTCGGCGCCGGTGGCCTCGGCGGCCGCCTTCACTTCCTCGAGCTTGCCGCTGCCGATCAGGGTGGCGGGGTTGGGGCGGTCGATGCGCGCCTGCAACAGGGCGACGACGCTGGCGCCGGCGGAACGGGCGAGGTCGGCGAACTCCTCGAGCAGCCCTTCGTCCGGCGGACCGCCGGCATGGGGCTGGATCAGGAGCGCCTGCTCACCCTTGCGGGAACGTTCGAACAACGGCGGTCTCGGGGGTGGGCATTGCGCCCAACATGCGGGCTGCGGCCACGGGATTCAAGCCGCGATCGCCCCGCGGACGGCGCGGATCACTCCTCGCCGTCGCCCTCGCCTTCCCCGGCTTCGCCCGCGCCGGCGGGACCGCTGGTGCCTACCCGCACGTTGCGGGCCGGGACCACGGTGGAGATCGCGTGCTTGTAGACCATCTGGCTGACGGTGTTGCGCAGCAGGACCACGAACTGGTCGAACGATTCGATCGTGCCCTGCAGCTTGATGCCGTTGACCAGGTAGATGGAGACCGGAACCCGCTCGCGGCGCAAGGCGTTCAGGAACGGATCCTGCAGGGATTGCCCCTTGGACATGTTGCCCCCTTCTTCGGCGCTTTCTTGACGACGTTTGTGTGTTGTTTTGGCGGGCCGGTCGCCCGGCTCCGCATCGCCCGACCCGCACTCCCCGCGGCGGCGACGGCCCGATGGTAACCCATGGCCCGGCCGGCGGGTTGGGATGCCCGTCCCTACATGAACGCCTGGAGGGCGCGGTCGAGCCCGGGCCGGTCCGCGGCCGGGTCGAACCAACGGGCGTCGAGCTCGCGCCGCAGCCAGGTCAGCTGGCGCTTGGCCAGCTGGCGGGTGGCGAAGATCGCCCGGTCGCGGAAGCCGGCCGCGTCGGTCGCGCCGTCCAGGTGTTCCCAGGCCTGCCGGTAGCCCACCGCCCGCAACGCGGGCAGGTCCAGCGGGGCCGGATGGGCGGCGAGCGCGGGCAGCGCGCGCAGCCGGCGCACCTCGTCGAGGAAGCCCTGCGCGAGCATGGCATCGAAGCGCCGGGCGATGCGCGCATGCAGTTCGCCGCGATCGCGCGGCGCCAGCACCAGGCGCAGCACGCGCAGCGGCAGGCGCCCGCCCGCGCCGCCGGGGTGCGCCGCCTGCCATTCGCTGATCGTGCGCCCGGACAGCCGATGGACCTCGAGCGCGCGCTGGATGCGCTGCGCATCGGTGGCGTGGATGCGCGCCGCGGCCGCGGGATCGATCGCCGCCAGCCGCGCGTGCAGCGAGGCCCAGCCCTCCGCCTCGGCTTCCGCCACGATCGCGGCGCGCACGCCGGCGTCGGCGCCGGGCATGTCGGACAGGCCGCGCAGCAGCGCGTGGAAGTACAGGCCCGTGCCGCCGGCGAGCACCGGAATGCGCCCGCGCGCGACGATCGCCGCGATCGCGGCGCGCGCGTCGTCGGCGAAGTCGGCCGCGGAATACGCTTGCCACGGCTCGCGCACGTCGATGAGGTGGTGCGGCACCGCCGCCCGCTCGGCGGCGTCGGGCTTGGCGGCGCCGATGTCGAGGCCGCGGTACACCAGCGCCGAGTCGACGCTGACGATCTCGCCGCCGATGCGCGCGGCCCACTCCAGCGCGAGCGCGGATTTGCCCGACGCGGTCGGGCCCATCAGCGCGATCGCGGGCGCGCGCGCGTCCACGCGCGGGTCGCGGCTCACGACGCGCGCCCCGCTGCGGGAGCCGCCATGTCAGGCATCGCGCCCCTGGCCGAGCAGGCTGTGGCGGCGCGCGTAGAGCACGTAGACCAGCAGGCCGAACGCGTTCCACAGCAGGCACCACAGTTGCGTCCGCGTCGGCAGGCTCATGAACAGGTAGGCGCAGCCGGCGATCGCCACCGGGCCGACCACCCAGGCCAGCGGCGCGCGGAACACGCGCGGCCGCGCGGGATCGCGACGGCGCAGCACCAGCAGGCAGGTCGCGACGGCGACGAAGGCGATCAGCGTGCCGGCATTCGCCAGCGCGGCGATCTCGTCGAGGCGCGCCACGCCGGCCAGCGCCGAAGTGACGACGGCGGTGAACACGGTGATCGCCACCGGCGTGCCGCGGCGCCCCACCTTCGACAGCGAGCGCGGCAGCAGGCCGTCGCGCGACATCACGAAGAAGATGCGGCTCTGCCCGTAGAAGAACGCCAGCAGCACCGTCGGCAGCGCGACCACCGCCGCCGCCGCGACGACCTTCGCCGCGGTGCCGTGGCCGAGCTCGCGCATGATCAGCGCCAGCGGTTCCGCGCTCTGCCCGAACACCCCGTAGCTCATCGCGCCCACCGCGGCCAGCGCCACGACCATGTAGATCAGCGTGCAGCCGACCATCGAGCCGACGATGCCGATGGACAGGTCGCGCGCGGGATTCTTCGTCTCCTCGGCCGCGGTGGAGATCGCGTCGAACCCGTAGAACGCGAAGAAGATGATCGCCGCCGCGGCCATCACCCCGTACTTCCTGCCGTCCGGGCCGATCGATTCGGCGAAGCCGTGCGGCATGAACGGATGCAGGTTCGAAGCGTCGAACGCGGGCAGCGCGATCGCCACGAACACGCCCAGCGCGAGCAGCTTGGCCACCACCAGGAAGGCGTTGACCGTGGCGCTCTCGCGCGTGCCGGCGATGAGCGCCCCGGCGACCACGCAGGTGATGAGGATCGCCGGCACGTTGAGCACCCCGCCCGCGTGCGGCCCGACTACGAGCGCCTGCGGCAAGTCGATGCCGAGCCCCTGCAGGAATCCGACCGCGTACCCGGACCATCCCACAGCCACCGTGCTCACCACCAGCGTGTACTCGAGGATCAGGCTCCAGCCCACGATCCAGGCGATCGTCTCGCCGAGCACCGCGTAGCTGTAGGTATAGGCGCTGCCCGCGGCCGGCATCATCGTCGCCATCTCGGCGTAGGCCAGCGCCGCGCAGGCGCAGACGATGCCGGCGACGAGGAAGGACACCAGCACCGCCGGGCCGGCGAGGTTGGCGCCGACGCCGATCAGCGTGTAGATGCCGGTGCCGACGATGGCCCCGATGCCCAGCGCCACCAGGTGCGGCCAGCCGAGCGAGGGCACCAGCCGGCGCCCCTCCTCGTGCACGGTGACCCGGTCGATGTCCTTGCGTCGCAGCCAACCCTGCATGTGATGCCCCCGTCGTCAGGAGCCCACAGTGTGCGGCATCGGCGGCCGCGGCGCGACGCGCCGCCCCGGCCGGAGCCGGGGCGGCGTCCCGCCGGCGGAGGGCCGGTCAGAAGTCCTTCGACACCCGCAGGCCGATCGTCCGCGGCGGCGTGCTGACGATGTACGGCTGGTAGCCGCAGGTCAGCGTGGCGCATTCCGCGAACTTGGTCAGCTCGGTCTTCTCGTTGAACAGGTTGTGCACGAACGCGTCGAACTTCCAGTCGCCGCGCCTGAAGCCCGCCGACAGGTCGAACAGCGTGTACGCGTCCAGGTCGCCGAGCAGCGCGTTCTCCGCCGTGCGCAGGTCGGCGCGGCGCTTGCCCTGGTGGAACAGCGCGCCTTGCACGTAGGCCTCTCCCGCGCCCACGTCCCAGGTGTAGCGCCCGGTGAGGTTGCCCTTGAAACGCGCGGTGATCGGCAGGCGCGTGCCCGACGGCGCCTGCGGTCCGTCAACGGGGTCGCCGGTGATCGGGTTGATGGTTCCCGGCGGGCACACGCTCACCGGGTTGCCGTCTGCATCGTTGAAGCCGCAGTAGTCCTCGGTCAGCTTCGCGTCGTACCAGGCCATGCCGCCGGAGAGCATGAAGTTGTAGCTGGCCTGCCACTGCAGCTCCATCTCCGCACCGTTGATCCGCGCCTGGTTCGCGTTGCGGATCTCGGTGAGGCCGTTGAGGCCGAGGTACGAGAACTGGAAATCCTTCCAGTCCTCGCGGAACACCGCGCCGTTGAAGATCAGCCGGTGGTCCAGCCATGCGGTCTTCCAGCCCAGCTCGTAGTTGGTCAGGTAGTCGGAGGTGTACGGCGGGATGGTGCCGCGCCGGTTGATGCCGCCGGGGCGATAGCCCTGCGACCAGGTGGCGTAGAGCATCCGGTTCTCGTCGAGCTTCCAGCTCAGGTTGAACTTGCCGATCGAGTCGTTCTCCTTGACCCGCTTGTCCAGGTTGGTGCACGGCGCGCCGAGGAACTGGCGGTCGTCGAAGCACACCACCACGCCCGAGG
This sequence comes from Luteimonas sp., assembly GCA_040255375.1. Taxonomy (GTDB): domain Bacteria; phylum Pseudomonadota; class Gammaproteobacteria; order Xanthomonadales; family Xanthomonadaceae; genus Cognatiluteimonas. The sequence continues at coordinate 22,898 of JBDZUW010000002.1, forward strand.
AACTGCTCCAGCCCCAGTCGCCGTAGCCGAAGAAGCCGACCAGGCTGTTGTCGGAGCGGAAGAAGCGCATGCCGCCGGTGGCGGTGAGGCGCGGCGTGATGTCGAAGGAGACTTCGCCGAACACGGCCTGGTCGCGATCCACGCGCTGCTGCGCGGTCAGCCAGATGGTATCGGCGAAGCCAGGCACCTCCTGCACCGCGGACAGCCCATCCACGAAGTAGTCCTGGAAGATGTCGTGGCGCTGCCGCTGCCAGAACAGGCCGCCGACCACGCGCCAGCGATTGTCCGCCGGCGACGCCAGGCGCAGTTCGTGGCTTTCGGTGCGGTAGCGGTCCTTGGCCAGGATGTGCTGCGAGGGATTGACGTAGGTCGCCGGGTCGCAGGTGAACGACACCGGGTCGAAGTCCGAGCACATGTAGGCGCCGTAGCCGTTCAGCGTGTCGTACCAGAAGCCGTAGTCGGTGTAGTCCGCCGCCGAGTCCACGTCGCGCGACAGGTGCGAATAGGCGTAGGTCAGGTCGAAGTTGCCGATCTTGCCCTGCACCGTCAGCGCGGCCTGCATCCACTTGTCCTTCGAGTATTCGGGATAGCCGTGCATGACCTCGAAGTCGCCGACGCTCGGGTCGTAGCCGGTGCTGCCCTTGGCGTCCTGGTGCTGGCCCATCAGCGTGGGCGTGATCGTCCAGTCGTCGTCGAGCTCGATGCGCAGCGCGGCGCGGGCCCCGACCGTGTCGGCCTCGTTGTAGTCGTCCTTCGCGAACGCGGCGTTGTCGGCGACGATGCCCGAGGTCGGGAACGTCACCGTGCCGCGCACGTTGTCCACGTAGCCGGCGTCGTGCTTCTGCCAGCCGACCAGGCGCAGCGCGCTGCGCTTTCCGGTCGGGATATTGGTCATGGCTTCCACGACGTGGCCGATGCCGCCGTCCTGGATCGCGTTGAGCTCGGCGCTGACGTTGGCCTCGAAGCCCGACGGATCCGGCTTGTTGGTGATGATGCGCAGCGTACCGGCCTGCGAGCTCGCGCCGTACAGCGTGCCCTGCGGGCCGGCGAGCGCCTCGACGCGGGCGATGTCGTACATGTGGATGTCGAGCGCCCCCGTGATCGTCGTGATCGGCTGCTCGTCGAGGTACACGCCCACGCTCGGCTGCGAGCCCGAGTGGTTGCCGTCGCCGCCGCTGGCGACGCCGCGCATGTACACCTGCAGGAAGCCCGGGCCGGAGAACACGCCGCCGCCGGCCGTGCCGTAGGAGAGGCTGGGGATGAGCTTGGCGTAGTCGTCGAAATCGGCCACGTCGTGGTCTTCCAGCTGCGCCTGGCCGATCGCCTGCAGGCTGATCGGCACGGCCTGCACGTTCTCCTCGCGCTTCTGCGCGGTGACGATGACCGCGCCGAGGGTCTTCGCCTCCTTCTGCGACGCCTCCCCGGACTGCTGTGCCGGCGCCTGCTGCTCCGCGGGCGCCGCGTCCTGCGCGTGCGCCACGCCCATCGCCTGCAACCCCATGCAGACCGCGACCGCCAACGGCAGGCGCGCGAGCGCCCTTCCCCTCGACTGCTTCTTGATGCGCATGACCCCCTCCTCCCTGGTGGATACCGCGTTGGTGCAACGTGTTCAGTCGCCGCCGGCCGTCCCCGCGCCGCCGGCAAGCGGGCCCAGCGCCTCGCGCAGCGGCCCGAGCCACGGCTCGAAATGCTTCCAGTGGTCCAGGCCTTCCCGGTAGATCGGGCGCCGCACCTGCTCGGAGCTCGCGGTGCGCACGGGGCGCTCGTTCTCGAAGAAGCGCAGGCACGCCGGGTCGAACGGCAGCCCGCAATGATCGAGCAGCCGGCGCACCTGCGACTCGGTATCGGCGACCAGCGCCTCGTATTCCACGCGCAGGATCCGGCCCGGCTGCACGCGGTCGAAGTGCGCCATGTAGTCCACGTAGTCGCGGTAGTAGCGGCCGATGTCGCCGAGGCTGTAGCTGAAGTCCTGGCCGCGCGCGAACTGCTGCTTGAACAGCGAGAAGCCGCACGCCATCGGATGCCTGCGCACGTCGACGATCCTGGCGTTCGGCAGCGCGAGCCGGATCAGGCCGACGTGGGCGAAGTTGTTCGGCATCTTGTCGATGAAGAACGGCGCATCGCTCTTGCGGTGGATGCGCGTGCGCTCCAGGTACGCTTCGCCCAGCGCCCGCACCGCGGCGGCATCGAGCGCCGCGAGCGCCTCGTGGTAGGGCGCTGGCGAGCCGCCATCGCCCTGGCGGCGCAGCACGCGCGCCAGCGACGTGATCTCGGGCAGCTCCATCGTGCCTTCGACCAGCGGGTGGCTGGCGAGGATCTGCTCGACGAGGGTCGAGCCCGCGCGCGGCATCCCGACGATGAAGATCGGATCCGGCGCCGGCGCTCCCCAGCCCTCGCGGGCGCGGAAGAAGGCGGCGTCGTAGATGCCCGCCGCATGGCGCAGGCGGGCGCTGTTGTCGTCGGCCGAATACGGCACGCGGGCCAGCCGCAGCGCATTGCCCCGCGCATAGGCCGCGAACGCGTCCGCGTACCCGGCACGGTCCTCGAGCGCCTTGCCGAGCGCGAACTCGAGGTGCAGCCGGTCCTCGTCGCCGAGATCGGCGCGCGCGAGCTGGTCGCGCATCGTCGCGAGGTCGGCGTCGTCGAAGCGGAAGGTCTTCAGGTTGGCCAGGCTCCACCAGGCGTCGCCGAAACCGGGCTCGAGCCCGGCGGCGCGGCGATACGCGGCGATGGCGCCGGCCGTGTCGCCGGCGGTCTTCAGCGCATGGCCGTGGCTGAGCCAGATGCGCGATTGGCCCGGATGCTCGGCGAGGATGCCGGCGTAGATCGCGTTGGCCTCGTCGTAGTCGCCGGTGCGGCACAGCACCACGGCCTTGAGGTTGCGGTAGTGCGGGTTGCGCGGGTCCCCGGCGAGGAGCCGCTCGACTTGCGCGAGCGCGTCCGCCGGGCGGTTGCTGCGATGCAGGACCATCGCGTAGTTCTGGCGCGCGGCATCGAAACCGGGCGCGAGCTCGAGGCAGCGCTCGAGGAGCACCGTGGCATCCTCGTAGCGGCCGATCCGCGCTGCCACCTCGGCGAGCATGCGGATCGCGGCGACATCGGTCGGCGCCTGGCGCAGGCGCTCGCGCAGCAGCGCCTCGGCGCGCGGGATCTGGTTGCCGGCGAGGGCTTCGCCCGCGGCCAGCAGCCGGGGGTCGGCAACGGCACGCGCAAGCGCGCGCTCGATCGTGCTGGACGATTCCGACGGCTGGTGCATGCCGCTCCCCGGTTCACGGCGGAGCGTACGACCCTGCAGGCGCCGGCCGCAAGGCGCGCCGCGACATGCCTCAGGCGGCGCCGTCCGCCAGCGGCCCCAGCGCTTCCCGCAGCGGGCCGAGCCACGGCTCGAAATGCTTCCAGTGGTCCAGGCCTTCCCGGTAGATCGGGCGCCGCACCTGCTCGACGCTGGCGGTGCGGACCGGCCGGTCGTTCTCGAAGAAGCGCAGGCAGGCCGGGTCGAACGGCAAGCCGCAATGGTCGAGCAGCCGGCGCACCTGCGCTTCCGTGTCCGCGACGAGGGCTTCGTAGTCCACGCGCAGGATGCGGCCAGGCTGCACGCGGTCGAAGTGCGCCATGAAATCGACGTAGTCCCGGTAGTACCGGCCGATGTCCTCGAGGCTGAAGCTGAACTCCTGGCCGCGGGCGAAGTCCTGCTTGAACATCGAAAACCCGCAGGCCATTGCGTTGCGGCGCACGTCCACGATCCTGGCGTTGGGCAACGCGAGCCGGATCAGGCCGACGTGGGCGAAGTTGTTCGGCATCTTGTCCACGAAGAACGGCGTGCCGCGCTTGCGGTGGAGCCGCGTCGTCTCGAGATAGCGCTCGCCCGCCGCGCGCAGCGCGGCACCGTCGAGCCTGGCCACGACCTCGTGGTACGGCGCCGGCGAGCGCGCCTCTTCGGGCGTCGCCTGCCGCCACAGGTCGCGTGCGACCTGGAGCATGTCGTCCAGTTCCATCGTCCCTTCCACCAGCGGGTGGCTGGCGAGGATCTGCTCGACCAGGGTCGATCCCGAACGCGGCATGCCGACCACGAAGATGGGGTCCGGTGCCTGGCAGCCATCGCCCTCGTGCCGCTGGAACAGCGCGCTGGAATAGAGTTCGGCGGCCCTGCGCAGGCGGGCGGTGTGCCGGTCGGCGGACCAGCCGGAGCGGGCGCGCCGCAATGCATTCGCCTGCGCGTAGGATCCGAACGCCGCCTCGTACTCTGCGCGGTCCTCCAGGGCCTTCCCCAGCGAGAACGACAGGTGGATCCGGTCGTCCTCGCCCAGGTCGGGCCGTGCGAGCTGCGCGCGCATGGTCGCAAGGTCGGCGTCGGCGAAACGGAAGGTCTTCAGGTTCGCGAGGCCCCACCACGCATCGCCCGCCCAGGGCTCGAGTGCGGCGCAGCGCCGGTAGGCTTCGACGGCCTCGGCGGTCCGTCCGACCGTCTTCAGCGCGTGCGCATAGGCCACCCAGACGCCCGCCTCGCCCGGGTACTCGTCGAGCAGGGCCTCGAACAAGGGCAGCGCCCGCGCATGCTCGCCCATGCGGCCGAGCACCAGCGCCTTCAGGTTGCGGCCGGGAGGGCTGGCGGGATCGCGCGCGAGCAGGCGATCGAGCTGGGCCAGCGCTTCGCGCGGCCGGTCGACGCCGTGCAGCAGCCGGGCATGCTCCAGGCGCGCGCCATCGAAGTCGGGCGCGAGGTCGAGGCAACGCGCGGTCAGCGCGAGGGCATCGTGCGTGCGGCCGAACCGCGCGGCGAGGCCGGCGAGCAGGAAGAGCGCGGCGGCATCCGCGGGATCGCGCGCCAGCTGCGCGCGCAGGAGCGACTCCGCGCGCGGGAAGTCGCCGCGCTCCAGCGCTTCGCGTGCCGCGAGGAGCGCGGGCGCCGCGAACGCGTCGCGCAGGTTCCCCCCAGCGGGCGCCCGTACCTCACTCATCGTCTGGCCAGCGGATGGCGGGCGCGGCCGCCTTCGGCTTCGGCATGGGCTGCGCGGCCACGGCGTTCCAGACCTTCAGCGCATCGACGGTGGCCGCGACGTCGTGCACGCGCACGATCGCGGCCCCGCGCTGGACGGCGATCACGTGCGCGGCCACCGAGCCATGCACGCGCTCGCGCGGGTCTGCCCGGCCCGTGAGCTCGCCGATGGTGCGCTTGCGCGACAGGCCCGCGAGCACCGGCACGCCGAGTCCGGTGAAGCGTTCGAGTTGCGCGAGCAGCAGGAGGTTGTGGTCGCGGGTCTTGCCGAAGCCGAAGCCCGGGTCGACGACGATGTGTTTCTTCGCGATGCCCGCCATCTCCGCGGCGAAGATGCGCTCGGCCAGGAAGCGGTGGACCTCGGCGACGACGTCGTCGTAACGCGGGTCTTCCTGCATCGAGCGGGGTTCGCCGAGCATGTGCGCGAGGACCACGGGGACCCCGAGCGCAGCGGCGGCGTCGAGCGCGCCTTCGCGGCGCAGCGCGTACACGTCGTTGATCATGCCCGCGCCGGCCGCCACCGCGGCGCGCATCACGGCCGGCTTGGACGTGTCGATGCTGAGCGGCAGCGCGGTTTCCTTCGCGAGGCGCTCGATCACCGGGACGACGCGGCGCAGTTCCTCGTCCTCCGGCACGTCTTCCGCGCCGGGGCGCGTCGATTCGCCGCCGATGTCGAGGATGTCCGCCCCCTCCTCCGCCAGGCGCAGCCCGTGGGCGACGGCCGCGTCGGCCTCGGCGTGCGCACCGCCGTCGGAGAAGGAATCCGGCGTGACGTTCACGATGCCCATCACCCGCGGGCGATCGAGCGTCAGGATGCGGCCGGCGCAGTCGAGTCGGGGCGAGGTGTCGAACATGCGCGCAGGATACCGCGCGCGCAGGAAAAAACGGCGCCCGGAGGCGCCGTTGTTCTCAGACCTCGGCGGGGCCGCCGATGGTGATGGTCTTGGGCCGGTCCTTCGCCGGGCCGCCCGGGCTCCAGCCCATCGGCGGCGGCGGGTCGCGGCCGTCCATGATCGCGTCGATCTGCGGCACGTCGATGGTCTCGTACTCGAGCAGCAGCTTCGCCATCGCGTGCAGCTTGTCGAGGTTGTCGGTGAGGATCTTCGTGGTCCGCGCGTAGGCCTTGTCGAGGATGCCGCGCACGACGTCGTCGATGCGGCGCGCGGTCTCGTCCGACACGTTCTTGTGCTGGGTCACGGAGCGGCCGAGGAACACCTCGTCCTCCTCCTCGCCGAACGTGATCGGGCCGAGCTCGGACAGGCCCCACTTGGTGACCATGTTGCGCGCCATCTTGGTCGCGCGCTCGATGTCGTTGGAGGCGCCGGTGGTGACCTTGTCCTCGCCGAAGATCAGCTCCTCGGCGACGCGGCCGCCGTACAGCGAGCACAGCTGCGACTCGATCGCGGTCTTGTTGTAGCTGTACCTGTCGCCCTCGGGCAGGTACATGGTCACGCCGAGCGCGCGGCCGCGCGGGATGATCGTGACCTTGTAGACCGGGTCGTGCTCCGGCACCAGGCGTCCGACGATCGCGTGGCCGGCCTCGTGGTAGGCGGTGAGCGTCTTCTCCTGCTCGCTCATCGCCATCGAGCGGCGCTCCGCGCCCATCAGGATCTTGTCGCGCGCCTTGTCGAAGTGGTCCATGCGGACCTCCTTCGCGTTCTCGCGCGCGGCGAACAACGCCGCCTCGTTGACGAGGTTGGCGAGGTCGGCGCCGGAGAAGCCCGGCGTGCCGCGCGCGACCACCATCGGGTCGACGTCGTCGGCGGCCGGCACCTTGCGCATGTGCACCTTGAGGATCTGCTCGCGGCCCTTCACGTCCGGCAGCCCGACCACGACCTGGCGGTCGAAGCGGCCCGGGCGCAGCAGCGCGGGATCGAGCACGTCGGGGCGGTTGGTCGCGGCGACGACGATCACGCCCTCGCCGCCCTCGAAGCCGTCCATCTCGACCAGCAGCTGGTTCAGCGTCTGCTCGCGCTCGTCGTTGCCGCCGCCGAGGCCGGCGCCGCGATGGCGGCCGACCGCGTCGATCTCGTCGATGAAGATGATGCACGGCGCGTGCTTCTTCGCCTGCTCGAACATGTCGCGCACGCGCGAGGCGCCGACGCCGACGAACATCTCGACGAAGTCGGAACCGGAGATCGAGAAGAACGGCACCTTCGCCTCGCCGGCGATCGCCTTGGCGAGCAGCGTCTTGCCGGTACCGGGCGGGCCGACCATCAGCACGCCGCGCGGGATCTTGCCGCCCAGCTTCTGGAACTTGGACGGATCGCGCAGGAATTCGACCAGCTCCGACACTTCCTCCTTCGCCTCGTCGCAGCCGGCGACGTCGGCGAAGGTGATCTTGGTCTGGTCCTCGTTGAGCAGCTTGGCGCGCGAGCGGCCGAAGGACATCGCGCCCTTGCCCCCGCCCTGCTGCATCTGCCGCATGAAATACACCCAGATGCCGATGAACAGCAGCCACGGCAGCACGTTCACCAGGATCATGCCCAGCGACAGCCCGCTCGACGGCGGCGCCTGCACGGTGGTGACGCCATGGCGCAGCAGGTCGTTGACCAGGTCCTTGTCGGCCGGCGCGTAGGTGGTGAACTTGGTGCCGTCCTTGCGCTCGCCGCTGATGGTGGTGCGGTCCTCGGCGATCTTCACCTGCGAGACGCGGTCGCCCTGCACCTCCTGCACGAACTGGTCGTAGGTCAGCGGCTGCGTCGCCGCGGACTTCGGGCTGAAGCTCTGGAACACCACCATCAGCACGACGGCGACGACGACCCAGAGCAGCAGGTTTTTCACGAGGTCGTTCATTTGGGGGTACGGCTATCCGGGAAGGGGTGTGGCGCGCTTGTCCTGGGCGAGTGCGTAGACCTCGGGCGAGCGCTTGCGCGAGGCGGCGGGCTTGCGGATCGACACTTTCGCATACCGCCGCCGCAGGTCGCGAACGTACTGGTCGAACCCCGTGCCCTGGAACAGCTTGATCAGGAACGTCCCGCCGGGGCGCAGGTGGTGGTCGGCGAAATCCATCGCCAGTTCGGCCAGGTGCATCATCCGCGGCTGGTCGACCGCGTCCATGCCACTTTTATTGGGGGCCATGTCGGAAAGGACAAGGTCCACGGCCGCCCCCGCCAACGTGGCTTCCAGGGCCGATAGGACCGCATCCTCCCTGAAGTCGCCATGAAGGAACTCGACGCCGGCCAGCGGCGGCATTTCCAGGATGTCCAGGGCGACGACCCGGCCACTGTCGCCCAGCGCCTGCCGGACCCACTGCGACCAGCCGCCCGGCGCCGCGCCGAGGTCGACGACCACCATTCCCGGCTTCAGCAGCCGGTCCCGCTCGACGAGTTCCTCGAGCTTGTAGGCCGCGCGCGAGCGCATCCCTTCCGCCTGCGCCTTCTTCACGTAGGGGTCGGAAAAGTGCTCCTTCAGCCAGCGCTGGCTGGACTTGCTGCGGGTGGCCATGGTCGGCGCCATGATACCCTGACGGCCACCCCCGCTCCTTTTCCGGCCTCCTGATGTCGACCGCCCTGACCAACGCCCAGACCCGCTTCCTGCGCGGCCAGGCGCACGGGCTCAAGGCCATGCTCCAGGTCGGCGGCAAGGGCATCAGCGACGCGCTGGTGGCCGAGGTGGACGGCGCACTGGAGCACCACGAGCTGATCAAGGTGAAGGTGGCGGCCCAGGATCGCGACGCCCGCGACGCGATGGTCGAGGAGCTGGCGAATCGGGCCGGCGCCGCGCTCGTGCAGCGCATCGGCCACACCGCCGTCCTGTACCGCCCGTCGAAGGACCAGCGGCGCATCGTCCTGCCGCGCGCCTGAGCGGCGCCGGGTCCGGTCCGATGCAGCTGCATCTCGAACGTCCCGACTACGCGTACTTCCTGCGCGGCGCCGACGGCGGCTCGGCGCTGGTCAACGACCGCGTCCTCCGCAGCAGCTTCTGCGTCGCCCCGGAATCGCTCCTCGAGGACTGGCCCTACGCCGACGCGGCGACGCTGCCGCCGGAGGCGCTGGAGCCCCTGTTCGCGCTGCAGCCCGAACTCATCGTGCTCGGCACCGGCGCGGCGCAGGCGTTTCCGCCGCCCGCGACGCTCGCGGCCGCGCTGAAGCGCGGCGTCGGCCTGGAAGCGATGACGAACGCCGCCGCCGCGCGCACCTACAGCGTGCTCGCGGGCGAGGGTCGCCGCGTCGTCGCCGCGTTCATCATCGCCCCGTAGAGCCGGCCGGGGGTCGGTTCTACCGCTTCGGCAGGTAGGCCTGCGGGTCGACGGGCTTGCCGTTGTAGCGGATCTCGAAGTGCAGCATGTCGCGCGCGGCGCCGGTATGGCCCATCTCGGCGATCTGCTGGCCCGCCTTCACGACCGAGCCTTCGTTGACCATGCGCGCGCGGTTATGGCCGTACGCCGACAGCCAGTTGTCGTCGTGCTTCACGATCACCAGCTCGCCGTAGCCGACCAGGCCGGAACCGGAATACACGACGACGCCGTCGGCGGCGGCGCGCACCGGCGTGCCTTCGCTGTTGCCGATATCGATGCCCTGGCGGGTCGGGTTGCCGGCGACGAAGGCGGAGAGCAGCGTGCCGTCGACGGGCCAGCGCCAGGCGAACGGACTCGCGGCCGGCGCGGTCCGCGCGATGGGCGCCGGCGCCTTCGCGCCCGGACCCGACGGCTGCGCGCGCGGCGGCGCCGCGGACGCGGTGCGAGTGCCCGTCGCGCCGCGTGCCGGCGGGTACAGCCGCAGCGTCTGCCCCGGGAAGATGGTGTAAGGCGGATCGACGTCGTTCCAGGCCGCGAGGTCGCGTGCGGTGATCCCGTTCTCGGTGGCGATGCGGTAGAGCGTCTGCCCCGCGCGCACGGTCACGGCCTTGCCGGGCTTCGGCACCGAAACCCGCACCGGCCGGAGATCGTCGCTGCCGGCGCGGCGCACGACGTGCGTGCTCGCGCAACCGGCGAGCACCGCCACGAGCGCCGCGCACGCGACGCCGCGCAATGCGCATCGCCACCTGCCATTTCCGCCCGCTCCGCCCGTTCCGCCGCGCATGCTCATCCCGCGTAGGCCCTCCATCCCAGCCAGGCGACCGCAGCCGCCAGCAGCGCCAGCGCGACCCAGCCCACCGGCTCGATCCAGCGGTGCAGCGCCGCTTCCGCGCGGGCCCCGCCCAGCTTGATCGCGCCGGCCAGAAGATACACGCGCTTGCCGCGTCCGATGAACATGCTCGCCATGAACGGCAGCAGCGGAACGCCGACGATGCCCGACGCCCAGGTGAAGAATTTCAGCGGGATCGGCGCGAACCCGGCCACCACCAGGATCCAGAACGCCTTCCACGGCGACTCGATCGCGATGTGGCGCAGGTAGGCCACCTGCTCGTCGACGTGCGCGGCCCATCCGAGGCGCGCGAACCAGGGCTTCACCAGCTCGTAGGCGTAGTGGCCGAGCGCGTAGCCGACCAGCGCGCCGGCGAGCGAGCAGGCCAGGCTGATCGTGGCGTAGCGGAACGCGCGCTGCGGGCGCGACAGCGCCATCGGCGCCAGCATCACTTCCGGCATCACCGGGAAGAACACCGCCTCGACGAAGCTCAGCACGCCGAGCAGCGCAGGCGCGTTGCGATGCCGCGCCCAGCGGAGCGCGCGTTCGTAGAGCGGCGCGAAGACCTTCAATCGACCAGTCCCGACAGCAGCGGCACGAACACCACCGGCCCCAGGTCGTCGCGCGCGACGTGGCCGGCGGCGTCCTTGCGCAGCCGCAGCAGCGACTGGCCGCCGGCCGCGCCGACCGGCGCCACCAGCGTGCCGCCGGGCGCGAGCTGCGCGGTCAGCGCGTCCACCAGCGCCGGCGCCGCGGCGGTGACCACGATCGCGTCGAACGGCGCCTCCTCCGGCCAGCCGATGCGGCCGTCGTCGTGCTTGCTGCGCACGTTCAGGCCGAGCGTGCGGAAGCGCTTGCGCGCGGTGCGCAGCAGTTCGCCGATGCGTTCGACCGTGTACACCTGCAAGCCCAGCGCGGCGAGGATCGCGCCCTGGTAGCCGGAACCGGTGCCGATCTCGAGCACCTTCGCCGGCTGCGCGCCGTCGAGGAACAGCGTCTCGGTCATGCGCGCCACGACCCACGGCTGCGAGATCGTCTGGCCGTGCCCGATCGGCAGCGCGGTGTCCTCGTAGGCGCGGGTGGCGAAGGCCTCGTCCACGAACAGGTGCCGCGGCACGGTGCGGATCGCGTTGAGCACGCGCTCGTCGGCGATGGCGGGCGCCTGCGGCGTGCCCGCGCGCAGCCGCTCGATGAGCCGGTCCCGCACGCGCTGCGAGGTCATGCCGAGGCCGACCGCCTCGGGCTGCAGCCTCAGGCGCGCGGTCATCCGGCGGCCTCGCGCGGCTCGCCGTGCGTATCCGGGGCCGACAGCGCGGACTCGAGCCCGCCCACCCAGCTGGCCACCTGCTCGAGCGCCTGGTAGCGCGTGAGGTCGACCTGGATCGGCGTGATCGAGATATGCCCGGTGCGCACCGCGTGGAAGTCGGTGCCGGGGCCGGCGTCCTGCTCGGCGCCCGCCGCGCCGATCCACCACCAGGTCCGGCCGCGCGGGTCTTCCTGCTGCACGCAGGGCTCGGCGCGGTGGCGGTTGCCCAGGCGCGAGACCTCGAAGCCGCGCACCGCATCCCAGGGGATGTCCGGCACGTTCACGTTGAGGATGGTGTCCGCGGGCAGCGGATCCACCAGCAGCCGCGCGATGATCTCGACCGCGGCGCGGGCGGCGGTCGCGTAGTTGCGATCGTCCGAGTCGCCGCGCGCGAGCGACATGGCCACCGCCGGCAGGCCCAGGAAGCGCCCCTCCATCGCCGCGGCGACGGTGCCGGAATAGATCACGTCGTCGCCGAGGTTGGCGGTGTTGTTGATGCCCGACACCACGATGTCGGGCTCGCGCTCGAGCATCCCGGTGATGGCCACGTGCACGCAGTCGGTCGGCGTGCCGTGCACGCACCAGGTGTCGGTGGCGCGCCTGACCACGCGCAGCGGCATGTCGAGGGTCAGCGAATTGCTCGCGCCGGAACGGTCGCGGTCGGGCGCGACGACGATCACCTCGTGCCCGGCCGCGCGGAGTCCCTCGGCGAGGATCCGGATGCCCGGGGCGTCGACGCCGTCATCGTTGCTGACCAGTACGCGCATGCACGAATGATAACCGGGAAGGGTTAGGCTGGCGCCATGTCGATCCGTGGAAAAGCGCCGCCCGAATCCGCCGGACAGGACGATGCCGCCCTGTTCCGGGAAGCCGTGGGCCCGGTGCGCGAGCTGCCGGCGCCGCCAGCGCCGCCGCGCCCGCCGCCGCCGCGCCCGGTGCCGCGCATGGCCGCGCGCGACGATGCGCAGGCGCAGGACGAATTCCGGCGCATGCTGGCCGCCGACACCATCGAAGCCGGCGACGCGCTCGCCTGGCGCCGCGACGAGGTGCCCGGCCGCGTGCTGCAGCGCCTGCGCCGCGGCCAGTACGCCGCGCAGGACGAACTCGACCTGCATGCGGCCGACGCGGCGCGCGCCGAGGCGATGCTGCGCGCCTTCCTCGCCGATGCGCGGCGCATGGACCTCGGCTGCGTGCGCATCGTGCACGGCAAGGGCCTGCATTCGGACAGCGGCGCGCCCGTGCTCAAGAACCTCGTCGACCGGATGCTGCGCCTGCGCGCCGACGTGCTCGCGTTCGCCTCCGCGCCCGCGGCGCAGGGCGGCCATGGCGCGGTGCTGGTGCTGCTCAACCGCCGCCGGTGAGTTCCGCGAGCACCGCGGTGGCATAGCATCCCGGCGGCAACGCGAAGCGCAACTCGAGCGTCTGCGGGTCGGGCCAGTGCCAGGCCAGCTCCGACGGGCGCAGCCGCGTGGCGCGCCGCTCCTGTTCCAGGCCCGCGGCTTCCAGGCCGGCGCGCAGCGCGAGCGACTCCGGATCCGCGAGCGCGGCGAGCTCGAGCGCCGCGGCGTCGCCGGTACTGCGCAGCTCGCCGCGACCCCACAGCGGTGCGGTCGGATGGATGTCGAAGGCCGCGAGCCGCGCGGCCAGCGCTGCGTCGAACGGCAGCGGGCCGAACACGCTGCGGGTGCCGTCCAGCATCCACACTTCGCCATCGAGCGCGGCATCCCAGTTGCCCGCGTCGACTCGCGCCGCGAGCACGCGGTTGAACAGCTGCGAGCGCGCCGCCGACAGCAGGTGGGTGCGCTGCGCGCGCGCGACGCGGCGGCCGGCGAACATCGCCAGCGCGCTGGCGACGTTGTCGCCTTCGCGGCCGAAGCGCTGCTCGCCGAAATAGTTGGGCACGCCGCGTGCGGCGATCGCCTGCAGGCGCGCTTCGACGCCGGCGCGATCGCCGGAGGCCTCGCGCAGCCGCAGCACGAAGCGGTTGCCGGCCAGCGCGCCGCGCGGCAGCTTGCGCGAGTGCCAGGCCGAGGCCAGCACGCGCAATCCATCGTTCGCCTCGAGCGTGGCGATGTCCGGCGCCGTGCGGCGCGGCAGGTGCACGCTGAAGCGCTGCACCGTGACCGCGTGGCGGTCCTTGAGGCCGGCATAGCCGATCCCGGCCTCGCCGATGCCGGCCCATTGCGCGATCAGCTTCGCCGCGAAGGCGGTGTTCATGCCGCGCTTCTCGACGGTGAGCAGCAGGTGCTCGCCGCTGCCTTCCGGCGCGAAGCCGTCGATCTCCTCGACGCGGAAATCCTCGGGCGCGACGCGGATCCGCGCCGCCAGCACCGGCGCGCCGTGCGCGTGCGGGAGCGACGCGGTCACGCCGCGACGCGGACCAGCAGGCACACCGCGTGCGCGGCGATGCCTTCGCCGCGGCCGGTGAAGCCGAGCCGCTCGGTGGTCGTCGCCTTCACGCTCACCGCGCCGGCATCGACGCCGAGCGCGCCCGCCATCGCGGCGCGCATCGCCTCGACATGGGGGCCGACCTTCGGCGCTTCGCAGGCCACGGTGACGTCGGCGTTGCCGATGCGCCAGCCGCGCTCGCGCAGCAGCGATGCGCAGTGGCGCAGGAACACCAGGCTGTCGGCATCCTTCCAGCGCGGGTCCGACGGCGGGAAGTGGCGGCCGATGTCGCCGAGCGCCAGCGCCCCCAGCATCGCGTCGCACAGCGCGTGGATGGCGACGTCGCCGTCGCTGTGCGCCAGGACGCCGCGGCCGTGCGGCACGCGGACGCCACCGAGCATGACGTGGTCGCCGTCGCCGAAGGCATGCACGTCGAACCCGTGGCCGATGCGGACATCGCTCATGGCGCCGATCCTCGCACGCCGCGCAACAGGAAGGCCATCAGCGCCAGGTCCCCGGGCGTCGTCACCTTGAGGTTGTCCGCGCTGCCCTCCACGAGCAGCGGGCGCGCGCCCTGCCGTTCCATCGCCATGGATTCGTCGGTCGGCTCCACGCCTTCGGCGAGCGCCGCCTCGAGGGCGCGCGACAGCTGCAGCCGCCGGAACAGCTGCGGGGTGAGCGCGCGCCACAGGCGCTCGCGCGGCTGGGTGGCGTCGATGCCGCCGTCGTCACCGGCGAGCTTCAGCGTGTCGCGCACGGGTGCGGCGAGGATCGCGCCGACGGGATCCGCGCGGCCGCGTTCGAGCAGGGACGAGAGGTCCTCGTGGGACAAGTTCGGGCGCGCCGCGTCGTGCACCAGCACGAAGTCGTCGGGCCGCACCTCGTCGGGCAGCGCGGCGAGCCCGGCCAGCACGGATGCGGCGCGGCTCGCGCCGCCGGTGCAGGTGCGCACCGGCTTGCCCTCGAAGGCGTCCCAGCCGGGCCACAGGGCGTCGTCCGCGGCGAGCGCGACCACGGCGCCCTCGACGCCCGGGTGCGACAACAGCGCGCGCAGCGTGTGCGCGAGCAGCGGCTCGCCCGCGATCTCGAGGTACTGCTTGGGGACATCGCCGCCGAAGCGCGTGCCGCGCCCCGCGGCGGGCACGACCGCCCAGGTCATGGCGCCGGCTCCGCGCCGGGATCGGCGGCGGCATCGGCAGCCCCGGCATCGTCGCCGGGCTGGCCGTCCGCCGGCGCCTGTGCGGCACCCTGTTGCGGCTCGATCACCCGGTAGAAGGTTTCGCCGGGCTTGATCATCCCGAGCTCGTTGCGCGCGCGCTCCTCGACCGCGGCCTCGCCGGACTTGAGATCCTCCACCTCAGCGGCGAGCGCGTCGTTGCGCTGCTGCAGGCCGGTGTTGTCGTGGCGCTGCCGCGCGGCCCGCGCCTCGAGCTGCGCGACCTCGCGTTCGCCCCCGCCACCGAACCAGAGCCGGTACTGCAGCCAGCCCAGCAGGAGCAGCAGCAGCACCAGGACGATCCGCAGGCCGCGCATCCGCGCCGTTCCGGCCGCGCCGCTCAGCGCCGCAGCGAGACGAAGGCGTCGCGGCCGGCGTAACGCGCCTGCGCGCCCAGCGCCTCCTCGATGCGCAGCAGCTGGTTGTACTTCGCCACGCGGTCGCTGCGGCACAGCGAGCCGGTCTTGATCTGCGTGGCCGTCGTCGCGACCGCGATGTCGGCGATGGTGGTGTCCTCGGTCTCGCCGGAACGATGCGACACGACCGCCGCGTAGCGCGCGGCGTCGGCCATCGCGATCGCCTCGAGCGTCTCGGTGAGCGTGCCGATCTGGTTCACCTTGATGAGGATCGCATTGGCCACGCCCTGCTCGATGCCTTCCTTGAAGATGCGCGGGTTGGTCACGAACAGGTCGTCGCCGACCAGCTGCACCTTGTCCCCGAGCTGGCGCGTGAGCAGCTTCCAGCCGTCCCAGTCGCCCTCGTCCATGCCGTCCTCGATCGTGACGATCGGGTACTGCGCGACCCAGTTGCCGAGGAAATCGGCGAACTGCTCGCTGGTGAGGCGCTTGCCCTCGCCGGTGAGGTGGTACTTGCCGTTCTCGAAGAACTCGCTCGAAGCCACGTCGAGGCCGAGCAGGATGTCCTCGCCCGCGTGGTAGCCGGCCTTGCCGATCGCCTCGAGGATCGTCTCCAGCGCTTCCTCGTTGCTGCGCAGGTCGGGCGCGAAGCCGCCTTCGTCGCCGACGGCCGTCGACAGCCCGCGCGCCTTCAGCACCGACTTCAGCGCATGGAACACCTCGGTGCCCGCGCGCAGGGCCTCGGAGAACGAGGCGAAGCCGACCGGCAGCACCATGAACTCCTGCAGGTCCACGTTGTTGTCCGCATGCGCGCCGCCGTTGATGATGTTCATCATCGGCACCGGCAGCGACACCGCGCGGTCGCCGGCCAGCCAGCGCCACAGCGGCATGCGGTGCGACGCGGCGACCGCGTGCGCATGCGCCAGCGACACGCCGAGCAGCGCGTTCGCGCCGAGGCGGCCCTTGTTCTCGGTGCCGTCGAGGTCGATCAGGCGCTGGTCGAGCGCGACCTGGTCGCCGTCGAAACCGTGCAGGGCCTGTGCGATCGCGCCGTTGACGTTGGCGACCGCGTTGCGCACGCCCTTGCCCAGGTAGCGGGTGCGGTCGCCGTCGCGCAGCTCCACCGCTTCCTTCGAGCCGGTGGACGCGCCCGAGGGCACCATCGCGCGGCCGAAGCTGCCGTCGGCGAGCGTCACTTCCGCCTCCAGCGTCGGGTTGCCGCGGCTGTCCAGGATTTCGCGTGCGTGAACCTTGGCGATCGTCGTCATCTGTCTCGTTTCGCGTACGTTGATGAGGGATTTTTCAGCCACAGATCACACAGATTGAAAAGGATCAAAACAAAAAAGATCCGCTCTAATCCTTTTCGATCTGTGTGATCTGTGGCCAATCTAAAGCTGGGACTCAAGGAAGCCGGCGCGTTTGGTGGCGGCGTCGAGCGTCATCAGGGTTTCGAGGAGGGCGCGCATTTTCCCGAGCGGCCACGCGTTGGGGCCGTCGCTGAGCGCCTTGTCGGGATCGGGGTGCGTTTCCATGAAGACGCCGGCCACGCCGACCGCGATCGCCGCGCGCGCCAGCACCGGCACGAACTCGCGCTGGCCGCCCGACTTGCCGCCGGCGCCACCGGGGAGCTGCACGCTGTGCGTGGCGTCGAACACCACCGGGCAACCGGTATCGCGCATCACGGACAGCGAACGCATGTCGCTGACGAGGTTGTTGTAGCCGAAGCTCACGCCGCGCTCGCAGGCCATGATCTGCGTGTTGCCGGTCGCCTTCGCCTTGTCGGTGACGTGCTTCATCTCCCACGGCGACAGGAACTGGCCCTTCTTGATGTTGACCGGGCGCCCCGCGCTCGCGACCTTCTGGATGAAATCGGTCTGGCGGCACAGGAACGCCGGCGTCTGCAGCACGTCCACGACCGCCGCGACCTCGTCCATCGGCGTGTACTCGTGCACGTCGGTGAGCACCGGCACGCCGACCTGCCGCTTGACCTCGTCCAGCACCTTCAGGCCCGCTTCGAGGCCGGGCCCGCGGAAGCTCGTGCCCGAGGTGCGGTTGGCCTTGTCGAAGCTCGACTTGAAGATGAAGGGGATCCCGAGCGAGGACGTGATTTCCTTCAGCTGCCCGGCGGTGTCGAGCTGCAGCTGCATCGACTCGATGACGCAGGGCCCGGCGATCAGGAAGAACGGCTGGTCGAGGCCGACCTCGAAGCCGCACAGGTTCATGCCTGCGCCTCCTTGAGCAGCCGGCCGCCCGCGGCCGCCTTGTGCTCCCTGGCCGCGCGGATGAAGCCGACGAACAGCGGATGCCCGCTGCGCGGCGTCGACAGGAATTCCGGATGCGCCTGGCACGCCAGGAACCACGGATGCACCGACTGAGGCAGCTCGATCATCTCCACCAGCGTGTCGTCCATCGACTTGGCGCTGATCACCAGACCCGCGTCCTCCAGCTGGGTGCGGTAGCGGTTGTTGAACTCGTAGCGGTGGCGATGACGCTCGCCGACCACGTCCGCGCCGTACAGGCGGTGCGCGAGCGTGCCCTGGCGGATGCGCTGCTCCTGCAGGCCCAGGCGCATGGTGCCGCCCAGGTCGCTGTCCTCGCTGCGGCGCTCGACGTCGCCCGAGGCGGTGCGCCATTCGGTGATCAGGCCGATCACGGGGTGCGGGGTCTGCTTGTCGTTCTCGGTGCTGTTGGCGTCCGCGAGCCCGGCGACATGGCGCGCGTAATCGACCACCGCCGCCTGCATGCCGTAGCAGATGCCGAAGTACGGAATGCCCGATTCGCGCGCGTGGCGCGCGGCGAGCACCTTGCCCTCGAAGCCGCGGTCGCCGAAGCCGCCCGGCACCAGGATGCCGTCCACCCCGGCCAGCGCGGCGGCGCCGTCGCGCTCGACCTCGCTCGATTCCAGCCACTTCAGCGTCACCTTCGTGCGCTGGCGCAGGCCGCCGTGCTTGAGCGCCTCGGCCAGCGACTTGTAGGCGTCCTGGTGGTCGACGTACTTGCCGACCACGGCGATCGTGACCGCATCGACCGGATGCTCCGCCGCGTCCACCACCGCCTCCCACTGCGACAGGTCGGCCTCGCCCACGCGCTCGCCCAGGCGGAACTGGTCGACCACGATCTGGTCGAGGCCCTGGCGGTGCAGCCACATCGGGATCTTGTAGATGTTGTCCAGGTCGACCGCGGAGATCACCGCGCGCTCCGGGACGTTGGTGAACAGCGCGATCTTGCGGCGCTCGCCGTCGGGCAGCGGCTGCTCGCTGCGGCACACCAGGATGTCGGGCTGGATGCCGATCGAGCGCAGCTCCTTCACCGAGTGCTGCGTCGGCTTGGTCTTGAGCTCGCCCGCGGCGGCGATGAACGGCACCAGGGTGAGGTGCATGAACATCGCCTTGTCCGGCCCGCGCTCGGTGCGCAGCTGGCGGATCGCCTCCAGGAACGGCAGCGACTCGATGTCGCCGACCGTGCCGCCGATCTCGACCAGCGCGACGTCGAAGCCCGCGGTGGCGGCGTCGATGCAGCGCTTGATCTCGTCGGTGATGTGGGGAATGACCTGGACGGTCCCGCCGAGGTAGTCGCCGCGGCGCTCCTTGCGGATCACCGCCTCGTAGACCTTGCCCGTGCTGATGGAGTTGCGGCCGGACAGGCGCGTGTTGACGAAGCGCTCGTAATGGCCCAGGTCGAGGTCGGTCTCGGCGCCGTCGTCGGTGACGTAGACCTCGCCGTGCTGGAACGGGCTCATGGTGCCCGGGTCCACGTTGATGTACGGGTCCAGCTTCATCATCGTGACCCGCAGGCCGCGCGCCTCGAGGATCGCGGCGAGCGAGGCGGCGGCGATGCCCTTGCCCAGCGAGGACACCACGCCCCCGGTGACGAAGATCAGGGGCGTAACGGGGCTGGAAAGCGTCATGGCGGCAGCGGCTCGCTGGAAAGCCCCATTCTACAGGAGGGGCGCCCGGCGCTCCACCGCGCCCGGCGGTCGCGCGGCCCCGGGCCCGCGACCGCCGGGCGCGGCGACGCGGCCGCCGCGATACGCGACAATGGCGGCATGAGCACCCGCTACGACGCCTCGGACATCGAAGTCCTCTCGGGCCTGGACCCGGTCCGCCGCCGCCCCGGCATGTACACCGACACCGCGCGCCCGAACCACCTCGCGCAGGAAGTCGTCGACAACTCGGTGGACGAGGCCCTCGCCGGGCACGCGCGCAGCATCGCGGTGACGCTGCACGCGGACGGTTCCTGCGAGGTCGCCGACGACGGCCGCGGCATGCCGGTGGACATGCATCCCGAGGAAAAGGTGCCGGGCGTCGAGCTGATCCTCACGCGGCTGCACGCGGGCGGCAAGTTCAGCAACCGCAACTACACCTTCTCCGGCGGCCTGCACGGCGTCGGCGTGAGCGTGGTCAACGCGCTGTCGAAGCGGCTCGAGGTCTTCATCCGCCGCGACGGCAACGAGTACCGCATGGCCTTCGCCGACGGCGACCGCGCCAGCGCGCTGGAGATCGTGGGCAGCGTCGGCAAGCGCAACACCGGCACGCGGCTGCGCTT
This sequence comes from Luteimonas sp., assembly GCA_040255375.1. Lineage (GTDB taxonomy): Bacteria > Pseudomonadota > Gammaproteobacteria > Xanthomonadales > Xanthomonadaceae > Cognatiluteimonas. Next base: position 42,774 of record JBDZUW010000002.1, read on the forward strand.
CTGGCCCGACCCGAAGTACTTCGACAGCCCGAAGTTCAACCTGCGCGCGTTGCGCCACCTGCTGCGCGCCAAGGCCGTGCTGTGCCCCGGCCTGACCGTGTCCCTCGCCGACGAAGCGAGCGGCGAGCGCTGGGAATGGCACTACGAGGACGGCCTGCGCGACTACCTCAAGGGCGAACTCGCCGGCGCCGAGCTGCTGCCGCCGGACCTGTTCACCGGCCAGCTGCGCAAGGACACCGAAACCGTCGACTGGGCGATCGCCTGGGTGCCGGAAGGCGAGCTGGTGCAGGAAAGCTACGTCAACCTGATCCCGACGCCGCAGCACGGCACCCACGTCAACGGCCTGCGCACCGGCTGCACGGACGCGCTGCGCGAGTTCTGCGACTTCCGCAACCTGCTGCCGCGCGGCGTCAAGCTCGCGCCCGAGGACGTGTGGGACCGCGTGTCGTTCGTGCTGTCGCTGAAGATGACCGAACCGCAGTTCAGCGGCCAGACCAAGGAGCGCCTGAGCTCGCGCCAGGCCGCGGGCTTCGTCGAGGGCGCCGCGCACGACGCCTTCTCGCTGTGGCTCAACACCCACACCGAAGCGGGTGGCCGCATTGCGCAGCTCGCGATCGAGCGCGCCAGCGCGCGCCTGAAGACCGAGAAGCAGGTCGTCCGCAAGAAGGTGACGCAGGGCCCCGCCCTGCCCGGCAAGCTCGCCGACTGCATCTCGCAGGACCTGTCGCGCACCGAGCTGTTCCTGGTCGAGGGCGACTCCGCCGGCGGCAGCGCGCGCCAGGCGCGCGACAAGGACTTCCAGGCGATCCTGCCGCTGCGCGGCAAGATCCTCAACACCTGGGAAGTCGCGTCGGGCAGCGTGCTCGCCTCGCAGGAAGTGCACGACCTCGCGGTGGCGATCGGCTGCGATCCCGGCAAGGACGACGTGTCGGGGCTGCGCTACGGCAAGATCGTGATCCTCGCCGACGCCGACTCCGACGGCCTGCACATCGCCACGTTGCTGTCGGCGCTGTTCCTCAGGCACTTCCCGGCGCTGGTCGCCGCGGGCCACGTGTTCGTCGCGATGCCGCCGCTGTTCCGCGTGGACGTGGGCAAGCAGGTGTTCTACGCGCTCGACGAGGAGGAGAAGCGCCTGCTGCTCGAGAAGATCGAGCGCGAGAAGGTCAAGGGCGCCGTCCACGTGACCCGCTTCAAGGGCCTGGGCGAGATGAATCCGTCGCAATTACGCGAATCGACCATCCATCCGGACACGCGCCGCCTCGTGCAGCTCACCGTGGACGACGGTGCGCAGACCGCGTCGCTCATGGACATGCTGCTGGGCAAGAAGCGCGCCGCGGACCGCAAGGCCTGGCTCGAGCGCAAGGGCGACCTGGCCACCCTGGAAGTGTGACGCCCGGCCGCGCCGTTTGCGGCCGCGCGCAATGGCGATACCCTGTGGCCGCCCGGGGGAGCGGGCGTTCGACATGGGGACATCGATGAATCGTTCAGGGACTGCGCTCGGGGCGGGCGCATGGATGCTGCTGGCCGCGGCCCAGGCAGGGGCGCAGGCCCTGTCGGCGGACGACTTCACCCGGCGACCGGAGGCATGGGAGACCGAGATGTCCCCGTCCGGCCAATACGTCGCGCTGGCGGTGCCGACGCCCGACGGGCTCGAGACGCGCCTCGAGATCCTCGACGTGACGACGGGCAAGTCGCAGATCCTTCGGTTCGGTCCGCAGCAGCACGTATCCGACCTGATCTGGACCGCCGACGACCAGATCGTCGTCTCGCGCGCGGAGTCGGAGCCGATGAAGGCGCAGCCGACGACGGCGGGCGAGCTGTACACCACTGACGCCAAGGGCAAGAACCAGGACGTCCTGTTCGGCTACGTCCCCGAACGCGAGGGGAAGCGCGGCAAGCGCAACGACCACGGCTGGTCCGAACTGGTCTCGGTGCTGCCGAGCGAACCCGGCATGGCGCTCGTGCGGTTCACGTGCTGGGACTGCGGCGACACGCCCGACACCGTGATCTTCAAGGTCAACACGCGCACCGGGGAGCGCAAGGAAGTCGAGCGCGACCCGCAGCGTACCCGCTACGGGTTCGACCAGACCGGCGAAGCGCGCGTGCGCGTGATGTGGGACGACGAAGACCAGCCGTCCGTCTCCTATCGCCGCCACAAGGGCGAACCATGGGCGCCGCTGCCGAAGTCGCTCGTGGGCCGGCTGGTTTACGCCGTGCGCTTCGCCGCCGACAACAACACCATGTACGCGCTCGTGACCGATGGCGCGGAGCCCGCGCAGGCCTACCGCATCGACCTGGACGCGGGCACGCGCACGAAGCTCGCGGGCGACCCCGACGTCGAAGTGGACGGCTTCATGTACGAAGGGCTGGGCGGCATCCCGTTCGCCGTGACCTACCGGGCCGCCAAGCCCGCCCTGCAATACATCGACCCGCAGTCCGAGTGGGCCAAGCTGCACCAGGCCATGATGCAGGCCTTCCCGGGGCAGTTCGTCACCTTCCGGAACTTCAGCCGCGACGGCAACAAGGTGATGCTGTCGGTCTGGTCGGATCGCAACATCGGCAGCTACTACATTTACGATCGCAGCGCGAAGCAGCTGCAGAAGGTCATCGACTTCAAACCGTGGCTGCAGATGGAGGCGATGGCCCCGATGCGGCCCATCGAGTTCACCAGCCGCGACGGGCAGAAGCTGTTCGGGTTCTACACCGCGAGCGGCACGGGCCCCAGGCCGCTGGTCGTGATGGCGCACGGCGGGCCGTTCGACGTCACCGACACCTGGGGCTTCGACTACCAGGTCCAGTATCTCGCAAGCCGCGGCTATGCCGTGCTCCAGGTCAACTATCGCGGCTCCGACGGGCGCGGCGAGGGCTTCGCCCAGTCCGGCTGGAAGGGCTGGGGCACGACCATCCAGCACGACATCACCGACGGGGTGCGCTGGGCGATCGACCAGAAACTCGCCGATCCGGACCGTATCTGCACCTTCGGCGCGAGTTTCGGCGGATATACCGCGCTGATGCAGCCGATCCTCGAACCCGGCCTGTACAAGTGCGCGATCGGCTATGCGGGCGCCTACGACCTGCCCTTGCTCCAGAAGACCGACCGCAACCGCGGCATGTCGAAGGTCGGCATGCGCTTCTTCGCCCGCACGATGGGCTCGGACATGGATGAACTCGCGAAAATCTCGCCGGCCGACCGGGCGGCCGAGGTAAAGGTTCCGGTCATGCTCGTCCATGGCACCAGCGACCAGACCACGAACATCAACCAGTTCAAGGTGATGGAGTCCGCGTTGCGCGCCGCCGGCAACCCGGCGGAGACCTACGTTGCCAAGGGCGAGGGCCACGGCTTCTACAAGCCCGAGAACGAGGCGGAGCTTTTCCGGCGCATCGTCGCCTTCCTGGACAAGCACATCGGGCCGGACGCGAAATGATCGCTCGCGGGCCGCGGCGCCATGCAACGGCCCGCTCCGGGGTGAGCGCCGTCGTCAGGCGAGCGCGGCTTCGAGCAGCGTGCGCAACAGCGGTTGCAGGCGCGAGGCGCGCGCGGGGTCCCAAGCGAAGCTGTCGTCCTCGCGCATGTAGTTGCGCTGGCTGATCTCCAGCTGCACCGCATCCACGCCTTCGGCCGGGCGGCCGTAGTGGCGGGTGATGTAGCCGCCCTTGAAGCGGCCGTTCGCGACCCAGTCGTACTCCGCCTGCGCCGACAGCACCGCTTCGAGCCTCGCCTGCAATGCCGGCGAGCAGCTCGTGCCGCCGGCCGTGCCGAGATTGAGGTCGGGCAGCCGGCCCTCGAACAGGAACGGCAGCTCGCCGCGGATCGAATGCCCTTCCCACAGCACGACGCGGCCGTGCGCGGCGCGCAGGCGCGCGAGCTCGCCGCGCAGCGCGTCGTGGTACGGGCGCCAGTAGCGTTCGACGCGCCCTGCGATTTCGGCCGCATCGGGCCCCTGCCCGTCCAGGTACACGGGATCGCCGCTGAAGCGCACCGCCGGGCACAGCCCGGTCGTGTTCCGGCCCGGATACAGCGAGGTGTCGTCTTCGGGCCGGTTGAGGTCGACGACGTAGCGCGAATGGCGCGGCACGAGCACCGAGGCGCCGAGGTCGCGCGCGAACGCATACAGGCGCGACACGTGCCAGTCGGTGTCGGGCGCGCGCCGCGCTCCGGGCGTCATGCGCGCGGCGAGCGACGGCGGAATCCCGCTGCCGTCGTGCGGCAGGCTCACCAGCAGCGGCGCGGTGCCGCGGTGCAGGTCGAAGATCGTGTCGCCCATCGCGGCCTCCGTGCTAGCCCATCAGCACGACTTCCTCGGCGGAAGTCGGGTGGATCGCGACCGTGTCGTGCAGGTCCGCGAGGGTGATGCCGCGCTTCAGCGCGACCGCGAAGCCCTGCAGCATCTCGTCCGCGGCTTCGCCCAGCAGGTGGATGCCGGCGACGCGCTGTTGCTCCGGCGCATCGCCGCCCTCGGCCACGCAGACGAGCTTGAACAGGCTGCGCTGCGGCGAATCCGCCAGCGCATGCAGCATCGGCCGGAAGCCGGCGCGGTGCACGCGCACCGCGTCGCCGTGCGCCGCGCGCGCCTCCTCCTCGGTCAGCCCCACCCTGCCGATGGGCGGGTGCGAGAAGACCACCGTGGGGATGTCGCCGTAGTCGAGCCGCGCATCCTCGCGACCGCCGAACAGGCGATCCATCAGCCGGCGTGCGGCGGCGATCGCCACCGGCGTGAGCTGCGCGCGGCCGCACAGGTCGCCCACGGCATGGATGCCGGGCACGCTGGTGCGCTGGAAGTCGTCGACCGCGACGAAACCGCGCGCGTCGACCGCGACGCCGGCGGCTTCCAGCCCGAGGCCGTCGCTGTTCGGGCGCCGGCCGGTGGCCATGATCGCGCAGTCGAACGGCGCGGTGTCGTGTCCGCCGGCATCGCGCAGCACGACGCCCTCGCCGGTGCGGCGGAGCGAACGCAGCGACACGCCGAAGTGCGCGTGGATGCCGTGCTGCCGGTAATCCTCGCCGAGCTGCGCGGCGATGTCGGCGTCGAAGCTTTCCAGCAGCCGCCGCCCGCGCACGAACAATTCGACGTGGCTGCCCAGCGCCTGCAGCACGCCCGCCAGCTCGACCGCGACGTAGCCGGCGCCGACGATCGCCACCCGCCGCGGCGCGGCGTCCAGGGCGAAGAAGCCGTCCGAATCGATCGCCAGTTCCGCGCCGTCGATCGCCGGGCGCTGCGTGCGCCCGCCGGTGGCGAGCAGCACCTGCGGCGCCCGCAGTTCGACGCCGCTGCTGCAGGCGACCACGCCAGGCGCGGCCAGGCGCCCGCGCACCGGCAGCAGGGCGATGCCGGCTGCATCCAGGCGCCGCAGGTAGCTGGCGTGGATGTTGGCGATGTACTTCTGCCGGAACGCGATGAAGGCGCGCCAGTCCAGCGCCGGCAGCGGCGTCGGCAGCGCGAAGCCGAGCTCGCGCGCCAGCCCCATCTTCTGCGCGAGCTCCGCGGCGAGCCACATCGCCTTCTTCGGCACGCAGCCGACGTTGACGCAGGTCCCGCCGAGCGCGCCGGGTTCGAGCAGCGCGACGCGCGCGCCGTGCTTCGCCGCGCGGAAGGCGCCGGCGAGGCCGCCGGAGCCGCCGCCGACGACGACGAGGTCGAAGTGACCGTCGCCGGCCGCGGCGTTCACGCCAGCCGTTCCGGCCTGTAGGGCGCGGGATCGAACGCCGGCGCGCGACCGCAGACGAGGTCGGCGACGAGATCGGCGGTGGCGATGCTCATGCTGACGCCGAGCATGCCGTGCCCGGTCGCGAGCCACTGCCGCGGGCGGCCCGGCACCGGGCCGAGCAGCGGCACGTCGTCCACGCTCATCGGTCGCCAGCCGTACCACTCCTCGCGCCGCACCGGGCCGACGCCGTCGTGCAGGTACTCGCGCGCCGCGCGTTCCAGGGCGTCGAGGCGGCGCCGGTTGAGGCTGGTGTCGAAGCCGGAGAACTCCATGGTGCTGCCGAGGCGGTAGCCGCTGCCCCAGGTGCTCACGCACACGCTGCGCTCCTGCAGCGTGATCGGCCGGCGCGGCGCGAGGGCGGGCCGGTCGTAGGTCATCGAATAGCCCTTGCCGGGCTGCATCGCGCGCGCCAGGAACGGCACGTCGAGGCGCTTCGCCAGGCGCGGGGACCAGGCGCCCACCGCGAGCACGACGTCGCGGCAGGCGAGCGGGCCGGCGGCCGTCTCCACCTGCACCGAACCGTCGCGGGCCTGCGCGATGCCGGTCACCTCGCGCTGCTCGTCGATCGCGCCGCCCGCTTCGCGCACCGCGCGCGCCAGGCCGGCGACGTACCAGTCGGGCCGCAGGCTCGCGTCGCCGGGGAAGCGGACGGTGGCGGCGACGCCGGGACGCACCGCCGGTTCCTCGCGCTCGTAGGCGGGGCCGTCGATGATCTCGCTGCGGATCCCGAGCTCGGCCAGCGCCGCGAGTTCGGCGCGATAGGCGTCCAGCGCGCGCGGATCGCGGAACACGTGGTCGGTGCCGGTCTCGGCGAATTCGCACTCGATGCGGTGCCGCGCCAGGAAACCCGGGAACGCCTCGCGCGAGGCCTGCAGCAGGGCGGCGCGCGCCGCGCCGCTGCGCATCATCGCCGTGTGGTTGCAGCGCGATGCGAACCGCAGCAGCCACGACCACAGCGCGGGATCGAAACGCGGCTTCAGGTACAGCGGTGCGTCCGGCGTGAGCATCCAGCGCATCGCCCGGGCCACCTGCCCCGGCGCGGCCAGCGGCAGCGCGTGGCTCGGCGTCAGCGTGCCGCAGTTACCGTGCGAACTGCCGCCCCCCACGGCGCCCGCGTCCACCACGCGCACCGAGCGCCCGCGCTCGAGCAATGCCAACGCCGTCGCGAGGCCGACCACGCCCGCGCCGACCACGACCACGTCGTTCGCCTTGTCCATCACGCGATTGTAACGGCGGCGCGGCCGTCGCGCGCGCCGCCGGAGCGGTCAGTGGTGGTGGCCGCCGTCGCCGTGCACGTGGCCGTGCTCGAGCTCCTCGGGCGTGGCTTCGCGCACGTCCACCACCTCGATGTCGAAATGCAGGTCCTTGCCCGCCATCGGATGGTTGAGGTCGACGTCGACCACGCTCATGCCGACCTTCTCGATGGTGACGGCGCGCGGACCGAAGTTGGTGTTGAGCACCACCTGCATGCCGGGCTCCAGGCGCTGGTTGCCGAAATGCTTCTTCGGCACGCGCTGGGTCAGGCCCTCGCGCTTCTCGCCGTAGGCCTCGGCGGCCGGCACGTCGACGGCGAACTTCTCGCCCGCCTCGCGGCCCTCCATCGCCTTCTCCAGGCCCGGGATGATGTTGCCGTGCCCGGCCAGGATCGCGAGCGGCTCGCGCCCGTGCGAGCTCTCCACGGGTTCCGCGCCCTGCTCGGCGACGGCGTAGTGGAAGCGGACGACGCGGTCTTTCTCGATCTTCATGGCTCGGCTAGCATCCTCGGAATGGGCGCGCATTATCCGGGCTCGCAGGGCGGCACGCCAAACCCGGCCTTCGCGGGCCGGTCCGCCGCGCGCCGCCGCCCGCGCGCGAAGGCGGCTTCCCTGTGCGCTGCGCTCGCCCTCGCCACCCTGCTGGGCGCCTGCGGCGGCCCAGCCACGGTCCGCGGCAACGCCCCGCCTTCGCGCCACTGGGCGACCAACGCGCCCGCCGACCCCGCCGCCGCCAACGCCGTCCTCATGCGCGCCATCAGCCTGGTCGGGACGCCCTACCGGTACGGCGGCAACACGCCGGAGGGCGGATTCGACTGCAGCGGACTGGTGAATTACGTCTACCGGGACATGCTGGACCTGCGCCTGCCCCGGACCTCGCGCCAGCTCGCGGCCTGGCAAGGGCCCCGCATCGCCCCCGAGCGCCTCGCCCCGGCCGACCTGGTGTTCTTCGGCAGCGGAGGGGAGGTCAGCCACGTCGGGATCTATGTCGGGGAGGGCCGGTTCGTGCACGCCCCGAGCTCCGGCGGCACCGTCCGCCTGGACCGCCTGGACGGCGCCTGGTGGCGGGACCACTACAGCGGCGCGCGGCGGGTCCTGGCTAGTCCCGGGCCGGGCTGAGGTTGGGGTCCCGCTGAATGTGAATGCGCTATCCCGCTGAATCCGTGAGCAAATTCGCGGCCTGGTTCACGTCGCCCTAACGATTTTTGAACCTACTGCCCCTCCGGCTGGGGCAACATCACGCGCTGCTCACACCCGTCAAATGCGCGTGACGACACCCGACCAGACCACAGGCCGCTTCGCCGCCACCCGCCGCCCGCGGACGGCCGCGCTGCTGTGCGCCTGCCTGTTCGCGGCGCCGGCCCTGCCCGCCTGGGCCCTGCAGCCGCCGGCTGCGGTTGCCCCCGCTTCGGGCGCCGCTTCCTCCGCGACCGGGCTTCCCGCGTCTCCGGCCGTGGCTGCGAACGCAGCCGCCCCGAAGGCGGCGCCGGCCCCCGCCACGGGCAAGGACCTGCACGACGCGGTGGTGGTGCTCGACGAGCCGATGCAGATGTCGGATCGCGCGCTGCTGCTCGCCAGCGACATCAACCGCCTCATGGCGCGCCCGTCCGCAGGCAATGCGGCGGGGACGGAAGCCGCTCCGGAAACCGGCACCGGCAGCCGCATCCAGAACGTGCTCCAGCGCGCCCTGACCCTGCTCGGCACCCCCTATCGCTGGGGCGGCACGACCACCGACGGCTTCGACTGCAGCGGCCTGGTCGGTTACGTGTTCCGCACCACGCTGGGCATCGAGCTGCCGCGCGTCTCGCGCGACATGGCCCGCAGCGGCAAGGAAGTCGATCGCGCCAGCCTCGTCCCGGGCGACCTCGTGTTCTTCGGCCGCAAGGGCCGCGTCGACCACGTCGGCATCTACCTCGGCGAGGGCCGCTTCGTGCACGCGCCGCGCACCGGGCGCGATGTCACCGTGTCGAACCTCGACGGCTACTGGGGTCGCAAGTTCCTCGAGGCGCGGCGCGTCGCGGGGATCTGAGGGTCAGGCGGCTTCGCGGACCGGGTGCGGCTCGGCCGCTTCCCCTTCGGCCAGGCCCAGGTTGCTCGAGGCGGCCTGGTAGGCCTCCCGGTCCAGCAGCCCCGTCTCGCGCGCGACCAGCACCGGCACCAGCATCTGCCCGGTGACGTTGGTCATCGTGCGCATCATGTCGAGCACGCGGTCGATCGCGTACAGGTAGCCGATCGCCTCGAGCGGCAGGCCGGCGGCGCTCAGCACCACCGTCGCCATCACCACCGCCGTGCCGGGCACGCCTGCCGTGCCGAAGCTGCCGAGCACCGAGGCGATCAGCACCACGAAGTACTGGTCGGCCGTCATCGGCACGCCGGTGTACTGCGAGATGAACACCGCCGCGAGCGCCGGATAGATCGCGCCGCAGCCGTCCATCTTGATGCTCGCGCCCAGCGGCACCGCGAACGCGGCGTAGTCGCGGTCCACGCCAAGGTTGTGGGTGACGCTGCGCAGCGCCGCCGGCATCGAGGCGAAGCTCGAGGAGCTGACGAACGCGACCTGCATGCCGGAGGCCGCGCCGCGGAAGAACTTCAGCGGGTTCAGGCCATGGACCAGCAGCAGCCCGCCGTACACGACCACGATCTGCAGGATGCACGCCAGGTACAGCGCGATGACGAAGCTGCCGAGCGGCAGCAGCTTCCCGAAACCGTAGGAACCGACCAGCGCCGCGATCAGGCCGAAGGTGCCGATCGGCGTCACTTCGAGCACGAAGCGCGTGACCTGGATCATCAGCTCGCTCGCCTCGCCCGCCAGCCGGCGCGCGCCCGCGACGCGGTCGCCGAGCTTGACCATCGCGAAGCCGACCAGCGCGGCGATGAAGATCACCGGCAGGATCGAGCCCTTGCCGGCGGCGAGCACGGTCTCGCCCGCCGCGTTGGTGGTGGTGCCGATGCCGGTCAGCGCGTAGAACGCGTTGCTCGGCACCACGTCCAGCAGCACGCGGATCGGGTCCGGAACCACCTTGGGCACGTAGTCGGAGGCGATCGACAGCGCGCCGACGCCGATGCCCGGCTTCAACACCGTGCCGACCAGCAGGCCCACGCCGACGGCGAGCATCGCGGTGCCCGCGAACCAGGCGAAGGTGCGGCCGCCGAGCGCGACCATCGACTTCTGCCCGTGCAGCGAGGCCACCGCGTGGATGACCGCGAAGAACACCAGCGGCGCCGCGATCAGCTTGATCAGGGTGACGTAGAGGTCGCCGAACGGACCGAACCAGGTTTCCGCCGCCGGCCCGAACGCCCAGCCGGCCAGCGCGCCGAGCACGAAACCCGCGAGCACCCGCTGCCAGAACGGGATGCGGAACCAGGCCGAGACGATCTTCATCGGAATTCCGGAAAGGGCGTCCGGCCACGATAGCCGAAGCCCGACGGGCGGCGCGAGTGCATGCATGGAACGCTGTCGCATCGGCGACGATGCGCCGGCGCATGGATGCGGCGGCAGCCGTCATGCGCCGCATGGGATGATCGGGGGACCACGCCGCACCGCGCGGATCCCGACATGCCCCACGCCATGCCAGCGCCTTCACGCATCGCCGTCGCCACCTGCCTCGCCACGCTGCTCGCCGCCTGCGCCGGCGCTCCGGTCGCCGCGCCGGCGGTCACGGGGGGCGCCGGGGCGGGCATTGCCGTGGAAGTGCCTGCCGTCGCCCACCCCGGCGGCGAGACGGCAGCGTGGTGGTTCCGCCTCGGCGCGTCGCAGGCGGCCGCGCGCGGCGCGATGCAGGGTCGCGCGCGCAACGTCATCCTGTTCGTCGGCGACGGCATGAGCCTGCCGACGGTCGCTGCGGCGCGCACCCTCGCCGGCCAGCGCCGGGGCGAGCCGGGCGAAGGCACGCTGCTGTCGTGGGAGACCTTCCCGGACACCGCGTTCAGCCGCACCTACAACACCGACATGCAGGTGCCGGATTCGGCCGGCACGATGTCGGCGATGGCCACCGGCGTGAAGACGCGCTACGGCGTGGTCAGCGTCGGCCCGCAGGCGCCGCGCTACGACTGCGACGCCGGCCGCGCCGCGCCGATGCTCACCCTGTGGGAACTCGCCGCGGCGAGCGGCATGGCCACCGGCGTCGTCACCACCACCAAGGTCACCCATGCGACGCCGGCCGCGACCTTCGCCCACGCCGCCGACCGCGGCTGGGAGAACGACACGGCGATGGCGAAGGTGGCGGGCACCGCGGCGTGCACCGACATCGCGCGGCAGATGGTGGAGTCGCCCTACGGCCGCGGCCCCGACGTGCTGCTGGGCGGCGGCCGCGGCAACTTCATGCCCGCCACGCAGCAGGATCCCGAATACCCGGAAGTCCGCGGCGAGCGCAGCGATGGCCGCGACCTCGTCGCCGAATGGCGCGCGCGCCACCCCGGCGGCGCCTACGCCTGGAATGCCGCGCAACTGGCCGCGGCGCCGGCGGACGCGCCCCTGCTCGGCCTGTTCGAGCCCGACCGCATGCAGTTCGTGCAGGACGCCGCGCAGGACCGCGCCGGCGCGCCGAGCCTGGCCGACATGACCCGCGCCGCGATCTCGCGCCTGCAGGCACAAGGCCACGGCTACGTGCTGCTCGTGGAAGGCGCGCTGATCGACTACGCGCACCACGAGGGCAACGCCTACCGCGCGCTCGACGAGACGATCGCGATGTCGGAGGCCGTGGCCGTGGCCGACGCGATGACGTCCGCCGACGACACGCTGATCCTCGTGACGGCCGACCATTCGCACACGCTGTCGTTCGCCGGCTATCCGGTGCGCGGCAACCCGATCCTCGGCAAGGTCGCCAGGCGCACGCGCGACGGCGGCACCGCGCCGGCGCTCGACGCCGACGGACTGCCCTATACCGCCCTCGCCTACGCGAACGGGCCGGGGCGCCCGCAGGGCGGCGCGCCGCGCGCGGACCTCTCTGCCGTGGACACCACTGCGCCCGACTTCCACCAGCAGGCGCTCGTCGCGCTCGGCGCCGAAAGCCATGGCGGCGACGACGTCGGCGTGTGGGCGCGCGGCCCGGGCGCCGCCGCGGTGCGCGGCAGCCTCGAACAGAACACGCTCTTCCACCTGCTGCTGCAGGCGACGCCGCGCCTGCGCGACGCGCTGTGCGCGAAGGGCTACTGCGATGCGGCCGGCGTGCCGGTGTCGCTGCCGGACCCGGCCGTGTTCAGAACGGCTTCGCCAGCACCAGCCAGATGATCGCCACCAGCAGCACGATCGGCAGCTCGTTGAACCAGCGCAGCGTGCCCGCCGAGGGCAGCGCGCGGCCCTGGTCGAGGCCCTTGAGCCATCGCCCGCCGACGATGAAGTGCGCGAGCATCAGCGCCACCGCGCCCAGCTTGGCGTGCAGCCAGCCGCTGCCCGGCGCGACCATGGTCGGAAACCCGGGAAAGACGCGGTAGCCCAGCCAGAGCAGCACGCCCAGCAGCAGCGACAGGCCGAACATCACGTGGCCGAAGCGGTACAGGCGCCGGCCCATCAGCATCAGCCGCGCCCGGACCGCCGGCGCGTCGTCGCCCGCCTCGGCCAGGTTCACGAGGATGCGCGGCAGGTAGAACGCCGACGCCACGAAGGCGAACACGAAGAACAGGTGCGCGGTCTTGGCGATCAGGTAGGCGTGCATGCGTCGGCTCCCGCCGGCGAAGGCCGGCGCCGCGTTAGGATGCCACGATGAAGACGCCGGCGACCCACAAGCCCTACGACCGCGACTACTTCGACCGCTGGTACCGCCGCGGCGGCATCGGCGGTGCGCGCCGCCTCGCGCGCAAGGTGGCGCTGGCGGTGGCGACGGCCGAATACCACCTCGAACGGCCGGTGCGCACCGTGCTCGACATCGGTTGCGGCGAAGGCCCGTGGCGCGCACCGCTGCTGAAGCTGCGGCCCGGGCTGCGCTACCTCGGCTTCGACGCCAGCGAATATGCGATCGCGCGCTACGGGCGCAGCCGCAACCTGCACCTGGCACGGTTCGAGGACTTCGCCCTGCTGCGACCCTGCCCGCCGGTCGACCTGCTCGTGTGCAGCGACGTGATGCATTACGTCCCGACGCGCGCGCTGGACCGCGGCCTGCCCGGCCTCGCCGAACTCTGCGGCGGCGTGGCCTTCCTGGAGACCTTCGCCCGCGAGGACCAGGCTGAAGGCGACGAGGACGGGTTCCTCGCGCGCCCGGCGCGCTTCTACCGCAAGCGCTTCGAGGCGCTGGGCTTCACCCAGCTCGGCTCGCACTGCTGGCTGTCGCCGGCCCTGGCCGGCACCGCCACCGCCCTCGAGGTCCCCGCCCCGTAGCGCCCGCAGTGCTATGCTGCGCCGCAGCAACCGCAGGACCTCCATGCTGCTCTACCAATTCCACGAGCTCTGGCGTGCCGGCATGGCCCCGCTCACGTTCTGGGCGGAAGCCGGCGCGAAGATGTACTCGGCGCCGGGCAGCTGGCTCGCGGCGTTGCCGGAGGCGCCGCGCATCGCCGCGGGCTACGAGCTGCTGTACCGCATCGGCAAGGACTACGAGAAGCCCGCGTTCGGCATCCATTCGGTCGAGGTCGACGGCACCGGCTGCCCGGTCGTCGAGAAGGAAGTGCTGTCGCGTCCGTTCTGCCGGCTGCTGCGCTTCAAGCGCTACACCGACGACGCCGGCAACCTGCGCGAGCTGAAGGACGATCCGCCGGTGCTGGTGGTGGCGCCGCTGTCCGGCCACCACGCGACGCTGCTGCGCGACACCGTGCGCACCCTGCTCAGGGACCACAAGGTCTACGTCACCGACTGGGTCGACGCGCGCATGGTGCCCGAGTCCGACGGCACGTTCTCGCTCGACGACTACGTGCGCTACATCGAGGAATTCATCCGCCACATCGGCGCGGAGAAGCTGCACGTGGTCAGCGTCTGCCAGCCGACGGTGCCGGTGCTGGCCGCGGTGTCGCTGATGGCGGCGCGCGGCGAGGCCACGCCGCGCTCGCTGGTGCTCATGGGCGGGCCGATCGACGCGCGCCTGTCGCCGACGGCGGTCAACACGCTCGCCGCGCAGAAGCCGCTGTGGTGGTTCGAGCAGAACGTCATCCAGATCGTGCCCTCGAACTTCCCGGGCCGCGGGCGCCGCGTCTATCCGGGCTTCCTGCAGCACGCGGGCTTCATGGCGATGAATCCCGAGCGGCATTTCATGTCGCACTGGGACTACTACCAGGACCTGGTGAAGGGCGACCTCGAGGACGCGGCCGCGCACCGCCGCTTCTACGACGAATACAACGCCGTGCTCGACATGCCGGCGACCTACTACCTCGACACCGTCGACATCGTGTTCCAGCGCCACCTGCTGCCGCGTGGCCTGTGGGACGTCGCCGGCGAGCGCGTCGATCCGTCGGCGATCGGGTCCGCGAAGGGTGGGCGCACCGCGCTGCTGACGATCGAGGGCGAGCTCGACGACATCTCCGGCGCCGGCCAGACCCGCGCCGCGCACGGGCTGTGCACCGGCATCGCGATGGAGGACCGCGAGCACCTCACGGTCGAAGGCGCCGGCCACTACGGCATCTTCAGCGGCCGGCGCTGGCGCACGCAGGTGTACCCGCAGGTGCGCGACTTCATCGCGCGGCACGCCGCCTAGCCCGATGCGCGCGATCCGCTCCGCTCCGTTCCGGCGGCCGATGGCCAGGCTGGCGTTGTTCGCCATCCTGCTGCTCGCGCTGGTGCCGACGCTGGGGCGGCTGGCGCAGGCGCGCGCGGCGGGCGCCGACGCGGCGCCGTCGTGGACGGCGCTGTGCACGGTGCGCGGCCTCGAACGCGTGGCGCTGCTGCCGGCCGCGCACGGCGCGACGCACGGCACGCCCCCTGGTGCGCGCGGAGCCCCTGCCCAGCCCCATGGCGCCAGCGGCGGCGATTGCGACTACTGCCCGTTGCTCGCGATGGCCGTGCCGGCCGCGATCGCACCCGCGACGGTTCCGCCGGCCGCATTGCCGCCGGCGCTTTGCACATCGCATCCCTTGCCGTCGCGCGAACGGCCGCATCCTTGCGGCCTGGGTTCGCGCGGCCCGCCGTCCGCTTCCTGATCCAGCGCCTTCGATCCGCGCGCGGCGATGCCGCGCGTCCTCCTGCGTTGTTTCCGGAGCAATGACATGTCCACCTTCTCCATCGCGACGCCGCGTGCGTCGCGCCTTGCCATCGCGCTTGCGTGCGCGCTGGCCCCTGCCCTTCCCGCCGTCGCCCTGGCGGCCGACGACGTCCCGGTCGACCTCCCCCGCGTCGTGGTACGCGGCAAGACCTTCCCCGCCAATGCGGTCGAAGACATCGACCAGGCGCGCAAGCGCCTCGACGAGCGCGCCGGCGCCACCGCCCTCGTCGACGGCGACAGCTATCGCGACGGCCGCGTCGGCAACCTCGCGGACGCGCTCGGCTTCGCGCCGGGCGTCTTCGTGCAGCCGCGTTTCGGCGCCGAGGAGGCGCGCCTTTCGATCCGCGGCTCCGGCCTGCAGCGCACCTTCCACGGGCGGGGGCTCGTGCTGCTGCAGGACGGCGTGCCGCTGAACCTGGCCGACGGCAGCTTCGATTTCCAGGCCATCGAACCGCTCGCGGCGCGCTACGTCCGGGTCTGGCGCGGCGCCAATGCGCTGGAAGCCGGCGCGGCGACGCTCGGCGGCGCGGTCGACTTCGTGTCGCCCACCGGCAACGACGCGTCGCCCGCCATGCTGCGCCTGGAAACGGGAAGCCATGGCACGCGGCGCGCGCAGGCGGCGATCGCGGGCGCGGGCGCGCGCACCGACGGCTACGCGACGCTCACCAGCGCCAGCCAGGACGGCTTTCGCGCGCATTCCAGGCAGGAGAACACCCGCTTCTTCGGCAATGCCGGCTTCCGCTTCGGCGACGGCCTCGACGCACGGATGTACCTCACCCACGTCGACACGCGCTCGGAGCTGCCCGGCAACCTCACGCTCGCCGAAGCGCTCGACGAGCCGACGCTGGCCGCACCCGCCAGCGTCGCGCAGGACCAGCGCCGCGACTTCCGCCTCGACCGCTTCGCCGGGAAGCTGGCGTGGTCGCCGGGCGCGGGAAGCACGGCGACGCTGTCGCTGTTCCATTCGGCGAAATCGCTGCACCACCCGATCTTCCAGGTGCTCGACCAGGACTCGCGCGACGACGGCATCGACCTGCGCTGGCGCGGCGAAGGGCGTTTCGCGGGCACGCACCACGTGTTCGTCGCGGGGTTGTCGCACGCGCGCGGCAGCCTCGACGACCGCCGCCACGCCAACGTCGGCGGCCAGGCGGGCGCCCCGACCAACCACTTCGACCAGCACGCCGCCAACACCGCCGCGTTCGTCGAGGACCAGGCCTGGCTGTCGGCGCGCTGGGTGCTGGTGCTGGGCGCGCAGGCGGTGCGCTCGACGCGGCGCTCGCGCGACCTGCAGGTGGACGGCGGGCGCGACGAGAGCTTCGACGCGGCATACGCGTCCTTCAATCCGCGCGTCGGCCTGCGTTTCGATGCCGATCCGCGCACGCAATGGTTCGCGAACCTGAGCCGCAGCGCCGAGCCGCCGAGCTTCGGCGAGCTCAGCGGCGGCCCGGGCGTCACCCAGGTCGACCAGCAGCGCGCGACCACCGCGGAACTGGGGATGCGTACGCGCCGCGATGCACTGTCGCTCGACATCGCGCTGTACCGCGCCCGCGTGGACGGCGAACTGCTCGCGCTCAACGATGCCGGCGGCAACCCGCTCGGCACCGTCAACGCCGGCCGCACGCTGCACCAGGGCGTGGAACTGGGGGCCGGATGGGCCTTCGCCCGCGACTGGACGCTGTCGGCGAGCTACCTGCTCAACGATTTCCGCTTCGAGCGCGATCCGTCGTACGGCGACAACCGCCTGGCGGGGATCCCGCCGCAACAGCTGCGTGCCGCGCTGCGCTGGTCGCGCAACGAACGCTTCCACGTCGAACCGAACGTGGAATGGGTGCCGCAGGGCTACGGCATCGACCACGCCAACAGCTTCCGCGCGCCGGGATTCGCCACCGTCGGGCTGAAGCTCGGCGGCGAGGCCGCCGCCGGCTGGCGCTGGTTCGCCGACCTGCGCAACCTCGCCGACCGGCGCTGGATCGCGAGCACCGGCGTGGTCGCCGATGCCCGCGGACTGGACGGGCGCAACTTCCTGCCCGGCGAGGGCCGCTCCGCCTACGTCGGCCTCGAGTGGCGGATGTAGCGCCTCAGGCCTTGACGAGGAGCTGCTTGGCGATCGCGCCGTGCATCCTGCCGATGCCGCGCAGCAGGTGCAGCGTGGCGAACAGCAGGACCACGCCGCACGCGAAGGCGATCGGCAGCTCCCACATGCCGAGCGTCGTCGCCGGCTCCCAGTAGCCGATCCAGCCGCCGCTCAGCGACCAGCCATCGAAGGCGCCGAATGCCGCGAGCACCGGCGCCACCACGAGGGCGAGCGAGGTCGTGAGCAGCGTCACCGCCAGCGTGAAATAGAGGATGCCCAGCGGCAGCATCGCCAGCATGTACACGAGCGTGGACCAGGTGCGCGGATCGATGAAGACCTCCTTGATCCGCTCCAGCACCGGGCGGTCGCGGTCGGCGTACAGCGGGCGGCGCGGCATGCGTTCGCCCAGCATCGCCTCGACGATGCGGCCCTCGACCAGCGACAGCAGCCGCACCGAGCCGAGGAACAGGATCACGAACGGAATGCCGATGATGATCACCGACAGGCCCAGCGACAGCGAGATGCCGGTGACCACCCAGGTGAAGTAGAACGTGCCCGTGGCCAGCGCGAGGATCGCGTAGAACATCGCGCCGTAGGTGCGCGGGTCGGCGGCCACGCCGAAGAAGCGGCCGAGCGCGGATTCGCGGCGCGGCGGCACCGGCGGGCGCAGCGCGGTCTGCACGCGCGCCTCGGTGTCGCGGTAGATGTCCGCGACTTCCTCCGGCGCGCCGTAGCTGCCGGCGACGGCGGCGATGACTTCCGCCTCCGACTGGCCGGGATGCTCGGCGAGTTCCGAGCGCAGGTACTCCTCAGCGTCGTACAGCGCGTCCTGGAGCAGCGCGGGATCCGCGCCCGCCAGCGCGGCACGCAGCTGCGCGAGGTAGTCGGGAATGGTGGTGGGCAGCGGCTGCTGGTGGGCGTTCATGCCGTGGATCCTTCGAGGACGGTGTCGACCGAGTCGCGGGTGGCGCGCCAGGCGTCGGCCCAGGCGCGAAGGGTGTCCCGCCCGACGGCGGTGATGCGGTAGTAGCGGCGCGGCGGACCGGAGACGGACGGCTCGACGAAGCTGTCGAGCAGGCCGGAGCCTTCCAGGTTGCGCAGCACCGGATAGAGCGCGCTCTGCTTGCCGGCGAGCACACCGTCGCCGACCTGCTCCAGGCGCTTGGCGATCTGGTAGCCGTACATCGGTTCCGGCGCGGCCGCGAGCACGCCCAGCAGCGCCAGCGACACCGTGCCCGCGCTCAGCTCCTTCTGGAACTTGCGCAGCAGCGGCTCGGCCGGCTCGACATGGGGAGGGGTCATGGGGGACTCCTGCTAGGTTGGAGGCCAGTCTATTGCCAACTTCGATATAGCGAATGTGCCACTAGTCATCC
>JBDZUW010000002.1:61402-82840 GCA_040255375.1 Luteimonas sp.
CATGCCACGCGGAGACAAGTCCAGCTACACCGACAAGCAGAAGCGCCAGGCGCACCACATCGAGCAGAGCGAGAAGAAGGAAGGCAGGTCGAAGGAGGACGCCGAGCGCATCGCCTGGGCGACCGTGAACAAGCAGGACCACGGCGGCAAGAAGAAGCACTGAGCGCCCGCGCCCGGGCTGCGGCAGAATCGGCGGACATCCCCGGGGAGTCCGCCATGTCGCCAGTCCTGCCGTCCGCCACCGCGCGCCTGCCGCGCCTGAGCCTTGCCCTCGCGCTGGCCGCCGCGTGCGCGACGGCCTTGGCGGCGGACGGCACGCCCGCCGACGCCGCCAAGAAGCCGAAGACCGCGAAGGAGCTGCTCGAGGCGTCGTCGCCCTCGGACTGGCGCACGCCGGATCCGCGCAACGTGCTCTACATGCAGCTTCCCGCGGGCCGCGTGGTGATCGAGCTCGCGCCGCGCTTCGCGCCGGAGCATGTCGCCAACATCCGCGCCCTCGCGCACGGCCACTACTGGGACGGCCTGAGCATCTACCGCTCGCAGGACAACTTCGTCGTCCAGTTCGGCGACCCGACGGAGGACGAGGCGCAGCGCAAGCCGATCGGCGATGCGAAGGCCCACCTGCCCGCCGAATTCACCCGCGCGGCCGCTGGCCTGCCGTTCGACGCGCTGCCCGACAGCGACGGCTGGGCGCCCGAAGTCGGCTTCAGCGAGGGCTTCCCCGCGGCGCGCGACCCGGCCGCGGGCCAGGCCTGGATGGCGCACTGCTACGGCACCCTCGGCGCCGGCCGCGACGTCGCCGCCGATTCGAGCAACGGCACCGAGCTCTACGTCGTCGATGGCCAGTCGCCGCGCGGCCTGGACCGCAACATCACCGTCGTCGGGCGCGTGCTCAAGGGCATGGAGCTGCTGAGCGTGCTGCCGCGCGGCCCGGAGCCGATGGGCTTCTACGAGAAGCCGGAGCAGCGCACTCCGATCCAGTCGATCGCGCTCGCCGCCGACGTGCCCGAGGCGCAGCGCACGCCGCTGCAGGTCCTGCGCACGGACACGCCCCTGTTCGCCCAGCTGGTCGAAATGCGCCGCAACCGCCGGGACGAGTGGTACAAGACCCCGGCCGGCCACATCGACCTGTGCAACGTGACCGTGCCCGTCCGGACGCCGCCCGCGCCGTGAGCGGCGTCGTCACGCGGCATTTCCCCCGGGCTGCCTAGGCTGCCCGCACCCCATCGCGAGACCGCCCGATGCCCACCCTGCGCATGCGCCTGACCGGAAGCGAGGACGACACCCGCGCCGTGATCAACCTCCTGCAGAGCCTCGAGGGCATCGAGCATGTCGAGGAAGTGGGCGACATGATGGCGCACATGGACGACGCCGATTCCAGTTCCGCCGGGCTGAGCGACATCGCCGGCCCCGACGCGCACGAAATCGAGATCGAGGCGCCGAACGAGGCCACGGCGCGCAAGGTGCGCGAGGCGGTGGAGGCGCTGTCCTTCGACCTGGAAGTCCTGGTCGAATTCGAGGAAGAAGAGGACTGACGCCCCTTACAGGTGCGCGCCGTCGAAGTGGCGCACCTGCAGCGACGCCAGGTCCACGCCGGTGAGGCAGCGCAGGTTCACCGCGACCATCGGCTGCCCGCTTTTCGGGTCGGTCGCCTCGCTGAAGGGCGCGACGCCGCAGGTCCCGCAGAAGTGGTGGGCGATCCGGCCGGTGTTGAACCGATACGTCGCGTAGTCGCCTTCCTTCGACGTGAGCGCGAACGCATCGCGCGGGAAGAACGCGAGCAGCGAGCCCCGCCGCCGGCACATCGAGCAGTTGCAGTCGATCGCCTGCGTCACGTCGCCCTCGACCGTGAAGGCGATGCGGCCGCAATGGCAGCTTCCGGCGTGGGTCATGCGTGGCCTCCCGGGGGTCTGGACCCGCAACGATAGCGCGGCGGGCGCCGCCGCGCATGGCCCGGCCGTCGCATTGCGGGCCCGCGGCGATTGCCGCACGCTCCCCGCTTTCGTCTCTCCGGGGGAAGCTGCGATGTCGCGCAAGCGTCTATTCCTGGCCTGGGCGCTCGCCGCCGGGCTGCCACTCGCCGCCCACGCCCAGGCGCCGGCGGCACCGGCCGGCGCCTGCGCCGACATCCCGATCGTCGGGCGCGACGCCGCGGCGGTCTCCACGCCCAGCGCACCGGACGCCTGGGGCGGGCCGCGCACCGGCGCCGAGGCCACCCTGTCCGACCGCGTGGTCCGCTATTCCATCGACGCCACCCTCGACCCGGTCAAGCACACCGTCACCGGCCGCCAGCAGCTCACCTGGCGCAACCGCAGCGCGCAGCCGGTGTGCAGCGTCTACATGCACCTCTACCTCAACGCATTCGAGGGTGCCGGCAGCACGTTCATGACCGAGCTGCGCGAAGGCAACGACGCCTTCCGCAGCGACGTCAAGTCGAAGGACGGCCAGTGGGGCTACATCAAGCTCCGCGACGTCGCCCAGGGCGGCCAGAAGGTGAAGTGGGCCTTCGTGCAGCCCGACGGCGGCCCGGCCACCGACCGCACCGTCGTCCGCCTCGACCTGCCGCAGCCGGTCGCGCCCGGCGCGAGCACCACGCTCGACATCGACTTCTTCGACCAGCTGCCGCGCGTCGTCGCCCGCACCGGCTACTTCGGCACCTTCCACCTCGTCGCGCAGTGGTTCCCGAAGATCGGCGTGCTCGAGCTGCCCGGCGAGCGCGGCGCGACCGCGCCGCGCTGGAACGCGCACGAGATGCATGCGCACAGCGAGTTCTACGCCGATTACGGCGAGTACGACGTGCGCATCACCGTGCCGAAGGGCTACACCGTCGGCGCCACCGGCGAAGAGACGGGGGCTGCGGTCGAGAAGGACGGCAAGGTCACCCACCGCTTCGTCCAGGGCGACGTGCACGACTTCGCCTGGACCGCCGACAAGCGCTACGCGAAGCCGCTGGTCGGCTACTACGAAGGCCCCGGCAGCCCGAAGGTCACCGTGCGGGTGCTGTATCCGCCGGAGTACGAGAACAACGCCAGGCCCGCGCTCGACGCGACGATCGAATCGCTGCGCTTCTTCTCCGACACGCTCGGCCCGTATCCGTACCGAACGGTGACGGTGGTGATCCCGCCGCACAACGCGGGCGAAGCCGGCGGCATGGAATACCCGACCTTCTTCACCGCCGACAGCTACGCCAACGTCGACAAGGGCACGATGTTCGCCGACGCGCTCGACTTCGTGACCATCCACGAATTCGGCCACGGCTACTTCTACGGCCTGCTCGGCTCCAACGAGTTCGAGGAGCCGATGCTGGACGAAGGCCTGAACGAGTACTGGGACCAGCGCATGCTGCGCGCGGCCGGGCACGACCTGCACCTGACCACGTCGCCGCTGAAGAAGCTCGGCATCGACCTGCGCCTGCCGGTGTTCGCGTACGAGCGCCTGGGCGCGATGAACGAGCACCCCGCGGACGCGCTCGGCCAGAACTCCTGGAACCGCATGTCCGGCAGCAGCTACGGCACCGTGTATTCGCGCACCGCGACGACGATGCGCGACCTGGAGGCCCAGGTGGGCACGCCGGCGCTGGAGCGCGCGTTCAAGCTCTACTACGCGCGCTGGAAGTTCCGCCACCCGAGCATCGCCGACCTCAAGGCCGCGCTCGTCGAAGGCACCGGCCGTCCCGACGTGGTCGAGCGGATCTTCGCCGACCAGGTGTATGCGGTGAAGCCGGTGGACGACCGCATCGCCGCCTTCAGCAGCAGCGAAGTGCTGCCGCAGCCCGGCTACGTGATGCACCAGGGCCGGCGCGTCGAGCTCACGACCAAGTCGATCGCCAAGGCGATCGAGGACCGCCGCGAAGCCTGGAAGAAGGCGAACCCGAAGGCGAAGCCCGGCGAGGGCGCGTTCCCGTACCGCACGGTGGTGCTGGTGCGCCGCGCCGGCGCCGCGGTGCCGCAGGTGCTGCGCGTGAAGTTCGCCGACGGCAGCACCGAAACGGCGCGCTTCGACGGCGACCGTCCCTGGCAGCGCTTCACCTGGACGCGCAAGGCCAAGGCCGTGTCGGTGGAACTCGATCCCGAGGGCATGCATTACCTCGATGCGGACCAGCTCGACAATTCCCGCACGCTCGAACAGGACGGCTCCGTCTCGCGCCGCATCGCCGGCCAGTTCGGTTCCGCCCTGCAGACCCTCCTTGCCTTCCTGGTGAGCCTATGAACCGCACCCATCGTCGCGGCGGCCTCGGCGCCGCCTTCGCCGCCCTGGCGTCCGCGCTGCAGTGGCGCCTGCTGCTGCTCTGGATCCTCGCCACCCTCGTGCCGACCCTGCTGGTCGCGACGCCGCTGTGGCGGACCCTGCAGGCGCAGTTCGGCCATTCCGTGCATGCCGCGCGGATCGCCGCCGGCCAGGACGTCTCGCTGCTCATGCAGGGCCTGGTCAAGCTCGGCGAGCGCATGGACTGGCTGCTGGCCGGCCTCGGCGGCAGCACGCTGCTGATGCTGCTCGTCGCTCCGTGGCTCACCGGCATGGTGGTCGCGTCGCTGCGCGCCGGGCGCCGCCTCGGTTTCGGCGAACTCGTCCACGGCGGACTGTCCGAGTACTGGCGGATGCTGCGGATGATGCTCTGGTCGCTGATCCCGCTCGGCGTCGCCGTCGCGATCGGCGGCGCCGTCATCGGCGCGATGCGCTCGGGCGCCGAGGACGCGATCCTCGCCGCCGACGCGGACGCCGCGGGCCGCAACGGGATGATCGTCGCCGGCATCGTGTTCGTGCTGCTGCATGCCACCGTCGAAGCCGGCCGCGGCTGGCTCGGCGCCGACCGCGCCCTGCGCTCGGTGGTCAAGGCGTGGTGGCGCGGGCTCAAGCTGGTGGTGCGGCGCCCGGTGGCCACGCTGCTGGTGTACGTCATCGCCAGCCTCGTCGGCTACGGCCTGGCGGCCCTGTTCGCCTGGTGGCGGGTGCGTGCCGACGGCAGCGGCACCGGCGCGTTCGTCCTCTCCTTCCTGCTCGGCCAGGCGGTGGTGGCGATGATCGCCTGGGCGCGCATCGCCCGCGTCACGGGGATGGCCTCGCTGGCCGCCGGCCAGGCCCGCGCCTAACGGGACGTCCGTCACGTCACCGCCCTCCCCCTGCGGAGTACGCTTGCCGCAGGGGGACCCAATGCACCCGGAATCCGGTACCGGCAAGGAGCCGCGTACACATCGTCACGGCGACGCCTGCGCCGTGCAGCTGCTGGCGGCCGCGACGCCGGCCGACGTGATCGCGACGATCGCGGCGCGGATGGCCGTGCCGGTCGAAGCGGCGTTCTGGTCGCCGCGCTGGCCCGAAGCGATCTCCAGCCTGCCCGCCGACGCGCGCGACGTGGACATCGCGCGCGCCGTGCGCGAGGTCGCCGCCTGGCACGCGGACGGCCACTGCGACCCGCGCTACGTGGTCGTCTGCGCCGGTCCCGACGGCGGCACGGCCGTGCTGCGCCTCGCGTCCCCCGCACCACCCGCCCCGCCCCGCGTCGCCGGCCTGGTCCGTGCGCGCATGGCCGAATCGCTGGCCATGGAGCGGCTGCGCAACGACGTGGCCCGACTGGAGAAGGCCGAGCGCCTGCAGCACGCGCTGTACGCGATCGCCGACATGGCCGGCTCCGGCCTCGACATGCCCGACATGCTGCGCGGGCTGCACCGCATCGTGTCCGGCCTCATGTACGCCGAGAACTTCTACGTGGCGCTGTACGACGAAGCGGGCGACAGCCTGCGCTTCGCCTACTTCGCCGACACCGTGGACCAGGAGCAGCACCCGCCGGACCAGGTCGTGCCGATGTCGAGCCTCGAGCGCGGCCTGACCTGGTACCTGGTCAAGGACGCGCGGCCGATGATGGGCAGCACCGAGGAGCTGCGCGCGCGCATGTCCGGCCCGCTGGAACTGCACGGCGCGGACAGCGTCGACTGGCTCGGCGTGCCGATGATCCGCGACGGACGCGTGCGCGGCGCCCTGGTGGTGCAGAGCTACCTCGAGGGCACGCGCTACACCCAGGCCGACATGAACCTGCTCGCCTTCGTCGCCGAGCACGCGCTCACCGCGATGGAGCGCCGCGAGGCGCGCGCGCAGCTGGAGCGCCGCGTCGAGGAGCGCACGCACCAGCTCGCCGAAGCCAACCGCGACCTGAGCCGGGAAGTCGCCGAGCGCCAGCGCGGCGAACGGCTGCAGGCGGCGCTGTACCGCCTCGCCGCGCTCGCCAACGGCGAGGAAAGCAGCGACGCCTTCTATCGCAGCGTGCACGCGATCGTCGGCGCGCTGATCAACGCGCGCAACTTCTACATCGCCCTGGTGTCGCCCGACGGCGCCGAGGTGAGCTTCCCCTATGCGGTGGATGCATGCGAGACCGACTGGTCGCCGCGCTCGTCGGGCCGCGGCATGACCGAGTACGTGATGCGCTCGGGCAAGCCGCAGGTCGTGGACATGGCCCGCATGCTCGCGCTGGTCCGCGAGGGCGAGGTGGACCAGCGCTTCGTGGACGGCATGGTCACCAGCTGGCTCGGCGCGCCCCTGCTCGGCGCGGGCGGCGTGGCCATCGGCGCCGTCGCAGTGCAGTCCTACTCGCAGAGCCGCGGCTACGACGCGCGCGACGCCGAACTGCTCGCGTTCGCCGCGCACCAGATCGCCAGCAGCCTGCAGCGGCGCATGGCCGCCGAGGCGCTGCGCGTGGCGAACGCCCGCCTCGAGGAGCGGGTGGAACGCCGCACGCGCGAGCTGCGCGAGCAGGTCGCACAGCGCGAGCAGGCCGAGGCGCGCCTGCGCCACCAGGTCATGCACGACCCGCTGACCGGGCTGCCGAACCGCGTGTACCTGCGCGAGCGCGTCGACCGCGCCGTGGCGCGCATGCAGGAAGGCGCGTCGCGGCCGTTCGCGCTCCTGTACATCGACGTCGACCGGTTCAAGCAGATCAACGACACGCTCGGGCACCTGGTCGGCGACGACGTGCTGCGCGAGGTCGCGCAGCGGCTCGCGCGCATCGCGCAGGCGCCGGACCTCGTGGCGCGCCTGTCCGGCGACGAGTTCGCGATCCTGATCGAGGAAGTCGACGGCGCCGCGGACGCGAGCCGCGTGGCCGCGTGGGTCATCGAGTCGCTGCGCCGGCCGGTGCTGCTGGGCGACCGCTCGCTGCAGGTCAGCGCCAGCGTCGGCATCGCCGTCGGCGACCGCGGCTACGGCGACACCGACGCGGTGCTGCTCGACGCGGACCTCGCCCTGTACCGCGCCAAGGAGCGCGGCCGCAACCGCAGCGCCGTGTTCGACGACGAGCTGCAGCGCGCGGCCCGCGACAGCCTCGCGCTGGCGCAGCAGATCGGCGAAGGCCTGGAACGGGATGAATTCCAGCCCTGGTTCGAGCCCCTGGTGCGGCTGGACGACGGCGAGGTGATCGGCCACGAGGCGCTGCTGCGCTGGCACCACCCGCGGCGCGGGGTGCTGCTGCCCGGGCAGTTCCTGCAGGTCGCGGAGGACAGCGGCCGGCTGGACGCGATCGACTGGCGCATCTTCGAGCGTGCCTGCGCCGCGGCGGGATCGCTGCCCGGCGACGGCTTCGTCTCGGTGAACCTGGCGGCGCGCATGCTCCGCGACGGCGAACTGGACGCGCGCCTGTCCGCGCTCGCCCGCGCCTCGGGGCTCGCGCCGGGCCGGCTGTGCGTCGAGATCGGCGAGAACGCGCTGCTGCAGGATCCGGGCGCGGTCGCCGACATGCTGCACCGCCTGCGCGACGCGGGCATCGATGCGGTGCTCGACGATTTCGGCACCGGCCAGTCGTCGCTGCCGGTCGTGCACCGCATCCCGCTGCGCATGCTCAAGATCGACCGCTCGCTGGTCGCGCTGCTCGACGGCACCGGCGAAAGCAGCAACCGCGGCCGTGCCGTCCTCGCGGCGATCATCGCCCTCGCCCGCACGCTGGAGCTCGAGGTGCTGGCGGTGGGCGTCGAGAGCGAGGCGCAGCGCAAGGCGCTGCTCTCGATGGGCTGCCACTACGGCCAGGGCTTCCTGTTCGGCCGGGCCCGCCCGGCGCCGCAGCCCGCGCGCTGAGCCCGCGCGCCGAGCCCGCGCGCCGAGCCCGCGCTATCCTGCCCGCATGGCAGGCAACGCGACTTCCGGCGCCAGCGGCGACATCCACGTCGGCATCGGCGGCTGGACCTACGCGCCGTGGCGCGACAACTTCTACCCGAGAGGCCTGGTCCAGCGCCGCGAACTGGAGTACGCCAGCCGCCACGTCGGCGCGATCGAGGTCAACGGCACCTGGTACGGCGCGCAGAAGCCGGCCACCTATGCGAAATGGCGCGACGAGGCGCCGGACGGCTTCGTGTTCGCCGCGAAGGCCCCGCAACGCATCACCCGGTCGCGCGTGCTGGCGAGAACCGGCGCGCAGGTCGAGGACTTCCTCGAAGGCATCGCAACGCTGGGGCCGAAGCTCGGGCCGATCGTGTGGCAGTTCGAGCAGGGCCGGCGGCCCGCCCGCGACGACCTCGCCGCGTTCGTCGCGGCGCTGCCCGCGAGCGCCGGGGGCGTCGCCCTGCGCCACGTGCTGGACGTGCGCGACCCGGAGTGCGTCGATGCCGGTTACCTCGCGCTGGCGCGCCGGCATGGCTGCGCGACGGTGTTCACCGACTCGGCGGAGCACCCGAGCTTCGCGGACCTGGCGGCGCCGTTCGTCTACGCGCGCCTGATGCGCTCGCGCAGCGAGGTGCCGACGGGCTATCCCGAGGCCGAACTGCGGCAATGGGCCGCGAGGATCCGCGAATGGGCCGGCGGCGGCGAGCCCGCGGACCTGCCCCGCATCGAGCCCGCAGCGCCGGCGACCGCGGCGACGTCGCGCGACGTCTTCGTGTTCTTCATCGCCGCGGCGAAGGAACGCAATCCCGCCGCGGCGATGGCGCTGCTGCGCCTGCTGGGCGAAGCGGCCTGATCAGCGGCCGCGCTGGCTGAGCGCCACGCTGCCCAGGATCAGCAGCGCCGAGAGCGCCATGCTCCAGGTCGGCGCCTCGCCGAGCAGCGCCCAGGCCCACAGCACGCCGAAGACCGGGATCAGGTAGGTCACGGTCGAGGCGCGGCTCGCGCCGATGCGCGCGATCAGCCGGTAGTACATGACGAAGGCCAGGCCGGTGCAGACCACGCCGAGCAGGCCCGCCGACCACCACGATGCGATCGCGAGCGGATGCGCGGGCCAGGTCGCGATGGCGAACGGCGCGGTCAGCAGCGCGGACGTGCCGAGCGTCGCCGACGCGACCGCCGCCGGCGGCAGGCCGGTGAGGTGCCGGCGCACGAGGTTGATGCCGACGCCGTAGAGGAAGGCGGCCGTGGCGCCCGCCGCGACCGCGGCCGCGACGCCGCTGCCGGCGGTGCGGCCGCTGGCGAGCACGACCACGCCCGCGAAGCCGACCGCGAGCGCGATCGCGCGCCGCACGCCGATGCGCTCGCCGAAGAACAGGAAGCCGACCAGGGCCGTGAACAGGACGGTCATCGCGTTCGCGATCGCACCGATGCCCGCCGGGGCGCGTTCGGCGCCCCAGGCGAACAGCAGGAACGGCACCGCCGAATTGACCGCGCCGATCATCGCCAGCTTCGGCCACAGCCGCAGCGGGAAACTGGCCCGCGCGCGCCACAGGAACGGCAGCAGCACCAGCGAGCCCAGCGCCAGCCGCACCGCGACCAGCGGGAACGGCCCGAAATCGGCGGCCGCGACGCGCATGAAGAGGAAGGACGCCCCCCAGATCGCGCCGAGCACCCCCAGCTCGACCGGCGTGAACCAGGCGCGTGACTGCAGGGAGGTGTTGGGGAGACTCAGTGCCGGGCTGGACATGGGGGGTCGCCGTGCTGGGAGTGGCGCCATTTTCCGGCCCGGCGCGGCCCCCGCAAGCGCATACTTTCCGGGTCAGCCATGAACAGGATTTGAGGCTCGCATGACCCTGCGCTCCGACTGGCTTCCGGCCCTGGCGGCCTTCGAGGCCGCCGCCCGCCACCAGAACTTCGCCCACGCCGCGGACGAGCTGAGCCTCACCGCGAGCGCGGTGAGCCACCACGTCCGCAAGCTGGAGGACCGGCTCGGCGTGGCGCTGTTCCACCGCCACGCGCGCGGCGTGCAGCTCACGCCGGAAGGGCGCCGTCTCGCCGACGCCGCCGGCAGCAGCCTGGGCGACCTGGAGGACGCGATCCGCGGCGTGCGCGCGAGCAGCGAGGACGAAGCGCTCGTGCGCATCGCCACCCTGCACTCCTGGACCTGCGGCTGGTTGCTGCCGCGGCTGCCCGGTTTCGCCGCCGCGCACCCGCGCCTGCGGCTCAGCATCGAGACCGGTTACGCGCTGGCCCGTTTCGACGCGGGCGGGCCCGACCTGGCGATCCGCTACGGCGACGGCAACTGGCCCGGCCTCGTCGCGCGGCCGCTGCTGCGCGAAACGATGTTCCCCGTCGCGTCGCCCGGCCTCGAGGGCGCGGAGGCGATCCGCGAGCCCGCCGACATCGCCGCGCTGCCGCTGATCGCGGACATGGGCCGGCAGGGCTGGCCCGACTGGTTCCGCGCCGCCGGCGTGCGCCACGCGGGCGGGTCCGATGGGGGCGTGCGCGAGCGCTTCCGCTTCACCGATTCCAACGCGGCGCTCAACGCGGCGGCGCAGGGCCTCGGCGTCGCCCTCGCGCGCGAGCACATCATCGCGCCGTTCCTGGAATCGGGCGCGCTGGTGCGGCTGCCCGGGCCCGCCGTCGAGGCGCGCTACGGCTACTTCATCGCGTGGCCTTCGCATCGCCGCCTGCGCCCGCCCGCGCAGGCCTTCGCCGACTGGCTCGTGCAGGCGGCGGGCGACCCTACAATCCACGCATGAGCCCGCAACGCACGACACCCGCCGAGAGCCGCCGCGCGTTCCTGCAGATCCACGCCTGCGTGCTGCTGTGGGGCTTCACCGCGATCCTCGGCAAGCTCATCACGCTGCCGGCGCTGCCGCTGGTGTTCTGGCGCATGCTGCTTGTGACCGCCGCGCTCGCCTGCGTGCCGCGCGTGTGGCGCGGCCTGCGCGCGATGCCGGCGCGGCTGCTCTGGTCGTACGCGGGCATCGGCGTGCTGGTGTCGCTGCACTGGCTCACCTTCTACGGCTCGATCAAGCTCGCGAACGCGTCGGTGGGCGCGACGTGCATGGCGCTGGCGACGGTGTTCACGGCGCTGGTCGAACCGCGGCTCGCGCGCAGCCGTTTCTCCTGGCGCGAAGTCGCGCTCGGCGTCGCGGTGCTGCCCGGCGTCGCGCTGGTGGTCGGCGGCGTGCCCGCGGGCATGCGCCTGGGCATCCTGGTCGGCACGGTGTCGGCGCTGTTCGTCGCGCTGTTCGGCTCGCTCAACAAACGCCTGGTCGACCACGCCGACCCGCTCACGATGACCGCGCTCGAGCTCGGCGCCGGCACCGTGGCGATGGTCGCGCTCGCCCCGCTGATGCCGCTGATGTTCCCGGCGCTCGCCGGCAACCTGCTCGTGCTGCCCGGGGCGCGCGACGCGCTGCTGCTGCTCGCGCTGGCGATGGCCTGCACGTTGTTCCCGTTCGCGCTGTCGCTGGTCGCGCTGCGGCACATGAGCGCGTTCGCGGCGCAGCTCGCGGTCAACCTCGAACCGGTGTACGCGATCGTGCTGGCGATCCTTCTGCTCGACGAACAGCGCGATCTCACCCCGGCGTTCTACGGCGGCGTCGCGATCATCCTCGGCGCGGTGCTGGCCTACCCGCTGCTGGTGCGGCCGCGCCGGCTGGAACACGTCGAGGTGCTGGCCACGGGCGAAGCCAGGGATGTGACCCGCTGACGCCGTGTGTGCGCTGCAGCATCGCGTGAGGGCGCCAAAGGCGCATGCAGGCGGGTATATGCTCCGGGCACGGCGCTCCGCCGGTTCATCGAAGGGGAAGGCATGAACGCGAATACCCAGGCCGATCTCGGCAAACTCGTCCTGCGCCTCGCGCTGGGCGTGCTGGTGCTGCTGCACGGCATCGCCAAGCTGCGCGGCGGCGTCGGGCCGATCGGGGAGATGCTCGGCGCGCACGGGCTTCCGGCCGCCCTGGCCTATGGCGCCCTCGTCGGCGAGGTGGTCGGGCCGCTGATGCTGATCGCCGGCTTCTACGCCCGGATCGGCGCCCTGCTGGTCATGGTCAACATGCTGTTCGCCTTCTTCCTCGCCCACCTCGGCCAGCTCGGCATGCTCAACGAGCAGGGCGGGTGGCAGCTGGAGCTGCAGGGCATGTACCTGGGCACCGCCGTGGCGCTGGCGCTGCTCGGCCCCGGCCGCTACAGCGTGAACGGCCGATGATCCGCCGCGGGCCCGCGGAACCCGCGGGCCCGCCGCTGGTCTGAACCGGCATGGCCCTCCTTTCCCGACCGCTTCCCCGCCGCGATTTCGTCGCCGCGTCCACGCTCGCGGTGGCCGGCCTCGCCATCGGCTGCAGCCGGAGCAGCGACGCCGCCCCGGTACCCGCGCCCGCGCGCTCCGCCGACGGCATGGTGGCGATCGCCGAGTTCGACGACGGCGGCAAGCGCCTGCGCACCGTGCGCGTGGCGAAGGTCGTGAAGTCCGACGCCGAATGGAAGCGGGTGCTGTCGCCGCTGTCCTATGAAGTCACGCGCCACGAGGGGACGGAGCGCGCGTTCACCGGCCCGCTGCTGCGCGAGCACCGCCCGGGCGTGTTCCGCTGCCTGTGCTGCGATACCGCGCTGTACGACGCGCGCACGAAGTTCGAATCGGGCACCGGCTGGCCGAGTTTCTGGCGCCCGATCGCGAAGGAGAATGTCGTCGAGAGCCGCGACCGTTCGTTCGGCATGGTCCGCACCGCCATTTCCTGCGCGCGCTGCGACGCGCACCTCGGCCATGTCTTCGACGACGGCCCGCGCCCCACGGGCCTGCGCTACTGCATGAATTCCGCCGCGCTGCGCTTCGCGCCGGCGCCGGGGGCGGCCGCATGAGCGCACGCCACCGCCATGCGCTCGCCGGCTGCGTGGCCGCCGTGCTGCTGGCCGCCTGCAACCTCGCCGGTGCCCGCAGCCAGCCGGTCGCCCTGCCGGATCCGAAGCTCGACATCCCGCTCGCGGCGAAGCCGGGCAAGGCGGTCGCCGTGTTCGCGGGCGGCTGCTTCTGGGGCGTGGAAGCCGTGTTCGAGCATGTGCGCGGCGTGACCGACGCGACGTCGGGCTATGCCGGCGGCAGCCGCCTCACCGCCCGCTACGCGCTCGTCGGCACCGGCCGCACGGGCCACGCGGAATCGGCGCGGGTGACCTACGATCCGTCGAAGGTCACCTACGGGCAGCTGCTCAAGGTGTTCTTCTCGGTGGCGCACGATCCGACCCAGGTCGACCGGCAGTCGCCGGACGTCGGCCCGCAGTACCGTTCGGAAATCTTCACCACGGGCAAGGCGCAGCGCGATGTCGCCGCCGCCTACATCGCCCAGCTCGATGCCGCGAAGGTGTTCGATCGCCGCATCGCCACCAGGATCGAGCCGCTCGACGGGTTCTACCCCGCCGAGGCCTACCATCAGGACTACCTGCGCCTGCACCCGGACGAGCCCTACATCGTCTACAACGACGCGCCGAAGCTGGTCGAGCTCCAGCGGCTGTTCCCCGCGCTGTACCGCTGACCCCCGGCCGGCGCCCGCGGCGGGGCGTGTGATGTTTTCCGCCCCCGCGCGAATCATCATGGCGAGGGGCGCAGGGGCGCCCGACCCGGGATCCGCATGGAGCTTGCCGCCACCACCACGACGACCGCCGCCCGCGAGGCCTTCGGCGACGTGCTCGAGCGCCATCGCGGCATCGTGCTCAAGGTCGCGGGCAGCTACGCCGCCGACCCCGAGGACCGCGCCGACCTGGCCCAGGACATCGCGGCCCAGCTCTGGCGCGCCTGGCCCTCGTACGCGCCGGACCGCCCGGTCACGACCTGGATGTACCGCATCGCGCTGAACGTCGCGATCTCGCACCTGCGCGGCCGTTCGCTGCGCGACCGCCACCACGTGCCGCTCGACGAGGAGGCGCACGCAGCCGCGCTGCAGGACGCCGGCGCCGAGGAGGGCCACGAGGCCGCCGAGCGCCTGCGGATGCTGCAGCGCGTGATCGCGGCGCTGCCGCCGCTCGACCGCGCGCTGATGCTGCTCTACCTCGACGAACGCAGCCAGCGCGAGATCGCCGACGTGCTCGGCATCAGCGAAAGCAACGTTTCCACCAAGCTCTCGCGGCTCCGGCAGCGGATCCGCGACGAATTCTGATCCTCCCCCGATCCTCGCCTTCCGCAACAGGACACGACCCCATGGAACTCGACGAACTCAAGACCGCCTGGCAGGCGCTCGATGCGCGCCTCGCGCGCCAGGACCGCCTGCAGGTCGCGCTGCTGAACGACCGGCGCACGGATCGCGCGCGCCGGAACCTGCGCCCGCTCCTCTTCGGGATGGCGCTGCAGGCGCTGCTCGGCGTCGGCACGGTGCTGCTCGGCATCGGCTGCTGGACGCAGAACACCGGCGTCGCCGGCCTGTTCGCGACGGGCATCCTGCTGCACGCCTTCGGCGTCCTGAACGTCGTGTTCGCCGGCATCATCTGCAGCCTCGCCACCACCACCGACTACGACGCGCCGGTGCTCGCGATCCAGAAGCGGTTGCGCCTGCTGCTGCGCCTGCAGGTTCTGAACTCGGCGGTGTGCGGCGTGCCCTGGTGGATCATGTGGGTGCTGGTGGTGATCGGCTTCGCGGGGCTGTCGCCGGCGCGCGCGACCGGCGCCACGCCCGCCTGGATCTGGGTGAGCCTGGCGGTCGGCGTCGCGGGGACGATCGCCACCTGGGCCTGGATGGCGCGCGCGGCGCGCAAGCCCGATCGCCTGGCCGCGCGCATCGACGACGGCGCCGACGGGATCCGCCGCAACCTGCGGCTGTTCGACGACGTCGAGCGCTTCGAACGCGACTGACGCACGGCGCGCATCGCCCGCATCGCGCAAAAAAAGGAAGGGCCGGCGATCGCCGGCCCTTCCTCGTCATGCCGTTGCAGCCGCGGGGGCCGCCATGGCACCGATCACTTCTTCCGCTTCGCCAGCCAGGCGGTGACCTCGGGCAGGCGCTTCTCGATCACCTCGAGGCGGTACTTGATGCCCGCGATCGCGGTGTCGGTGGCGCGGCGCGAGCTCTCCGCGATGTGGGCGTCGGCGAAGGCGTTGAGCTTGTCGATCATCTTCGGGTCGCGCGAACCGCCGCCGATACCGGGGTAGTAGCGCGCGCGCGAGGTCGAGTCGACCAGCTTGTCCACCTGCTCGCGGTGCGCGAC
The DNA here is from genome assembly GCA_040255375.1 of Luteimonas sp. Taxonomy (GTDB): domain Bacteria; phylum Pseudomonadota; class Gammaproteobacteria; order Xanthomonadales; family Xanthomonadaceae; genus Cognatiluteimonas. The sequence goes on from JBDZUW010000002.1 coordinate 76,685, forward strand.
CACGAAGTCGAAGGCCATGTCCGGGTGCTCGCCGGACACGCGGGAGATCATGCCCGCGCTGTTGGTGGCGCCTGGCTCGTCGGTGAGCGCCAGGTCGAGCGCGCGCTGCGCGAGCGCATCGTCCTTGGCGATGGCCAGCAGGCCGTAGAGCTGGTCCTTGATCAGGGGCGTGGTCTCGGCCTTCGCCTGCGCGTGCAGCTTGTCCCAGGTGGCGGCGTCGGCATTGCGCGCGACGATGCCGAGGATCACGTTGCGCAGCACCACCGGCACGGCGTCGCCGCCCGCGGCATGGCGGCGACGCGCCTCGGCGATCACGGCCTGGTCGTCGAGCCCCGCGAGCGCACCGATCAGGCTGGAGCGCAGGCGGCGGACCGGATCGGCCTCGCCGGGCTTCGCTTCCCAGCCGACGCGGGCGAACACCGGCTGCAGCGTGGCCAGCGCGTACTTGCGGAACGCGGCCTGCTGCGGGCTGTCGCGGTAGTAGTAGTTGATCGACGACAGGCTGCCGACCACGTCCTGCCACACCTCGGGCGCCGCGTCGGCGGGGACCGCGGCGGCGAGGTCGAGGTAGTCGGTCAGCGGCTGGTTGCCGGCCATGCCGAGCGCCCAGATGTCGTTCATCAGGCCGAGCTGGTCGATGGTGGCGAGCTTGCCGAAGCCGGTGCGCAGCTGCGCGATCTGCGCCTGCGGATACAGCGTGCGGAAGTAGCCGGCCTGGCCGGCGTTCACCACCAGCGTGCCGCAGCCCGGCACCTGCAGCGTCGCCTTGCCGTCGACGACGGTGCGCGCCGGCGCGGAACCGCCGACGGTGGCGGCGACGACCGGCACGTGCCACGACAGCGGCTGCTTGCCGGGGCGGTCGCGGGTGAACTCGCCCTGCGACATCTCGACCGTCGTGTTGCCGCCGACGCACTGCGCGGACGCCACCTCGATCAGCGGGATGCCCGGCTGCAGGGTGAAGTCGTGCGCGATCTGCGTGATCGGCTTGTCGGAGACGGAATCGATGGCGGTCCACAGGTTGTCGGACACAGCGTTGCCGTAAGCGTGGGCCTTGATGTACTTGCGCACGCCGTCGCGCCAGGTGTCGGCGCCCACGTAGGCCTCGAGCATGCGGATCACCGCCTCGCCCTTGGAATAGGTGATCGAGTCGAAGGCCTGGCTGGCCTGCTCCACCGTCTCGACATGCTGCACGACCGGGTGGGTGGTCTCGATCGCGTCGCGGTTCATCGCCGCCTCGCGCACGCCCACGGCCGAGAGCGCACTGTTCCATTCCGGATGCAGCTTGGCGGTGGTGCGGCTCTCCATCCACGAGGCGAAGCCTTCGTTGAGCCACAGGTCGTCCCACCAGGCCATGGTCACGAGGTCGCCGAACCACTGGTGCGCGATCTCGTGCGCGCCGGTGGAGAAGATGCCTTCCTTGGTCGATTCGGTCGAGATGCGCGGATCGAGCAGCTGCGCGTACTCGAAGGTGTAGATCGCGCCCCAGTTCTCCATCGCGGAGAAGAACTGGCTGCTGCCCGGCGAGGCGATGTTGTCGAGCTTCGGCAGCGGGTACGGCACGCCGAAGTAGTCGTTGTACTCCTTGATCACCGCAGCCGCGGACTCGAGCGAGAACTGCGCCTGGTCGGCCTTGCCCTTCTGGGTGACGACGCCGATCTCGACGCCGTCGGCCATGGTGGTCGCGCGGTCGAAGTCGCCGAGGGCGAAGAACAGCAGGTAGGTCGACATCTTCGGCGACTGCTGGAAGCGCACGCGCTTGGTGCCGTTGCCCAGCTCGGTCGTCGCGGCGGCCGGCATGTTGCTCACCGCCATCTGCGCCGACGGCACGATCGCGGTGAGGGTGAAGGTGGCCTTGTGGTTGGGCTCGTCCCACGACGGGACGAAGCGGCGCGCGTCCGAATTCTCGAACTGCGTGTACAGCGCGCGCTTCTTGCCGGCGTCGGTGTCGTAGTCGATCGCGAACAGGCCGTTGGCCTGGGTGCCGATCTTGCCGGTGTAGTCCAGCGACAGCGTGTAGTCGCCCTTCGGCAGCGGCTTGGCGAAGGTGAAGGTCGCGGTCTGCGCGTCGTTGTCGATCGCCACGGCCGGCGCCGGCAGCGCCTTGCCGCCCTTGGGCGCGAGCACCGCCTTCGGGAAGGTCATGTCGACCTGGTTCAGCACGATGGTGGTGGTCGGCTCGAGCACCTGCAGGTCGATCGCGACCTTGCCGTCGAAGGCCAGCCGGTCGGCGTGCGGGACGACCTGGATGTCGTAGTGCCGCGGCGCGACGTCGCGCGGCAGCTGCGTGGTGGCATCGGCGATGACGGGCGCGGCGGGCGCGGCGGCGGCCTGCAGCGCGAGCGAAGCGGGCGCGCCGATGGCGGCCGCGGTGGCGGTGGCGCCCATGCCGGCGAGCGCCAGCGTGATGGCGGAAACGAGGTGGCGACGCATGGTGGATCCCCGGGGAGTGGAAGCGCCGATGTTGGGGCGCGCGCCGGGGCGCCGACACCCCCGGAAGTCACGCCCGCACGCGCCGCCGGGGCCGCGCGGAGGCGGCCCCGGCGCTCAGTCGTACTCGGCCAGCGGCGTCTCGTCCGGGCAGCGGCGGTCCGGGAACCCGTAGGCGCCGCGCAGCTTCCGCCCGCAGGCGGCGATGTCGTCCACGTCGCCCTGGTCGCCCTTCCCCGTCGCGCACTTCGATTCGAACACGCGCAGGAAGGCCTCACGCCGGTGGACGAAGGACTCGCCGCACTTGCGCGCCAGCCGGATCCGTTCGAGATCCTCCTGCACCGGATTGCTCCCGGACAGTCCGTACGTGCGCAGCTCGTCGGGGGCGAGCAGGCGCAGCTGGCTGCTCGGCACCGTCATCATCATGTCGGCGACGGCGACGTCCACGCCGTTGCGCGCGAAATATTCCTTGATCCTGTCGTGCACGTCGCGCAGCTCCGCCTCGAGCTCGGCGCGCGTCGTCGCGTCCGAATGCAGGCGGATGATGCGATGGATGCCGACGTCGCCGGAGATGATCCGGTTGTCGCCCGCGGCCAGGATGAAGACGCAGGCGCTGTGGCACAGGGAGCCGTCGCGGACCCAGATGGTCCAGTGCGCATCGCCGATCGCGTCGCCGGCGCGGATGCCGTCCTCGACCTGGCCGCCGGCCGAGTCGATGTCGAGGATGCGCCTGCCGATCTCCATGCGGTCGGCCATCGCCGACAGCCGCTCCACCAGGTCGGCGAAGTCGGACGAGATCTTGCCGCTGTAGCGCACCCGCAGCACGCCGGCTTCGCGGCAGGGACGCACCGCGTCCGCGACCGTGAAGAAGCCGAGGTCCGCCAGCGGCTCGCCGTCGCCGGCGGTGGCGTAGTCGGTGTCGCAGCTGATCGTCGCCTTGCCGGACTCGAGCTTCGCCGGCGGCCACTCGGTGCCCTTGAGCACGTCCTTCGCCGCGGGCACGACCTTCGGCGCGGGCGTGCTGATCGCACCGCTCTCCTCCGCGGCGCTGGCCGAGGTCTTCGCCAGCTCCGCGGGCGGCGACGGCGCGGGCGCCCGGCACGCCGCGAGCGCGAGCAGCCAGGCGGCGAGCGCCGGGAAGGCGGGCGACAGGCGTGTCTTCGGCATGCGCGACCGGGCTTCGGACGGGTCCTCCAGTTTAGGTCGCGCCGCCAGCCCCCGGATCAATGCCCGATGAATGCTCCCGTGCGCGCAGGGCAGCCACGCCTGCGACCGCGGCCATCCCGGCGCCGGCCCAGAACGCAGCGGGCGGCCCCGCCGCTTCCCACAGCGCGCCGGCCGCGGCGCTCGCGACGAGCAGCGCGACGCCCGACACCAGGTTGAACATGCCGAACGCGGTGGCGCGGTACGCAGCGGGCACGCGGTCGACGACGAGGCTGGCGAGGATGCCCTGGGTGAGCCCCATGTGCAGGCCCCAGGCGGCGATGCCCGCGAACGCCATGCCGATGCCGCCCGCCGTCGCCAGCAGCGCATCGCCCACCACGAGCGCGAGCATGCCCGCCGCGAGCAGGCGGCCGCGCGGCATGCGGTCGGACAGCCAGCCGGCCGGATACGCGCTGGCCGCGTACACCACGCTCATCACCACCAGCACCATCGGCACCCAGGCCATCGGCAGGCCGCGGTCGCTGGCGCGCAGCACGAGGAAGGCCTCGCTGAAGCGCGCCAGCGCGACCAGCCCGCCGAGCGTGGCGAGCCGCCAGAACGGTGCGCCCAGGCGCGACAGTCCTTCGCGCGTGATCGGCAGGCGCGCCGTCCGGGCCGGCGTGTCGGGCGGCTCGCGCACTGCCGTCGCCAGCAGCAGCACCGCGACGATCCCCGGGATCACGGCGATCCACAGCACGCTGCGGATGTCGTCGGCGAACGCCGTCATCAGCACCACCGCGAGCAGGGGGCCGAGCACGGCGCCGAGCGTGTCCATCGACTGGCGCAGGCCGAACGCGGCACCGCGCACCGGCGCCGGGGTGATGTCGCCCACCAGCGCGTCGCGCGGCGCGCCGCGGATGCCCTTGCCGAAGCGGTCGAGCATGCGCGCGGTCGCGACCGCACCGACCGAACCGGCCAGCGGGAACAGCGGTTTCACCGCCGCGGCGAGCCCGTAGCCGAGCAGCACCAGCGGCTTGCGCCGGCCGAGCGCGTCGCTGGCCCAGCCCGAGAACACCTTGGTGAAGAGCACGGTCGCCTCGGCCGCGCCCTCGATCAGCCCGATCGTGAGCATGCTGGCGCCCAGCGTGGTCGCGAGCAGCACCGGCAGCAGGCTGTGCACGATCTCCGAGCCCATGTCGGTGAACAGGCTGACGAAGCCGAGCATCCACACCGCACGCGGGATGGCGGGGCGATCGGTGGCGCGCATCCATGTGCTCCCTGGCTGGCAGGGGGCGAGCATACCGCCGCCATGCTAGGGTCCGCGTCATTGCCGGAGGGGAGTCGCCACCATGTCGATGCGCATCGCCAGGTCCATGCTGCTCGGAGCCGTCCTGCTGCTCGGGCCCGCGCTCACGCCCGTGCTCGCCGCCGGGCCCGCCGCGCCGGCAGGCGGCGCGGACGGCGCGGACGTCGCCGAGCAGGCGCGCTGGCGGCAGCACGCGGCCGCCACCACCATCGAGCGCGACGACTGGGGCATCGCCCACGTGCACGGCCGCAGCGACGCCGACGCCGTGTTCGGCATGGTCTACGCGCAGGCCGAGGACGACTTCAACCGCGTCGAAACCAACTACATCAACGCCATGGGCCGCCTCGCCGAAGCGGAGGGCGAAGCCGCGATCTGGCAGGACCTGCGGATGAAGCTGTTCATCGATCCCGCGGAGCTGCAGCGCCTGTACGGCACGAGCCCCGCGTGGCTGCAGGCGCTGATGCAGGCCTGGGCCGACGGCCTCAACTACTACCTCGCCACGCACCCGGACGTGCACCCGCGCGTGATCCGCCGCTTCGAGCCGTGGATGGCGCTGAGCTTCAGCGAAGGCAGCATCGGCGGCGACATCGAGCGTGTCTCGCTCAAGCAGCTCGCGGCGTTCTACGGCGGCAACGGCACCGGCAGCAGCGACCCGGCGCGCGGCATCGCGCTGGCGAAGGCCGACGATCCCGCGAGCTGGTGGGAGCCGACCGGCTCCAACGGCATCGCGATCGCGCCGAAGCTCAGCGCCGACGGCCACGCGCTGCTGCTGATCAACCCGCACACCTCGTTCTTCTTCCGCTCCGAGCTGCAGATGACCAGCGACGAGGGCCTCGATGCCTACGGCGCGGCGACCTGGGGCCAGTTCTTCGTCTACCAGGGCTTCAACCGCCACATCGGCTGGATGCACACCTCCACCGGCGCCGACGTCGTCGATGAGTTCGCGGAGACCATCGTCCGCGACGGCGGCAGGCTGGCCTACCGCTACGGCAATGCGCTGCGGCCGGTGACGGCGCGCGACATCGTGGTTCCGTACCGCGCCGCGGACGGCACGATGGCGCAGCGCACGTTCACCGCCTACTTCACCCACCACGGCCCGATCGTGCGCGCCGCCGACGGCAAGTGGATCGCGACCGCGCTGATGAACCGCCCGGTCGAGGCGCTGCAGCAGAGCTGGCTGCGCACCAGGGCCACCGACCTGGCGAGCTACCTGCGGGTCGCCGAGCTCAAGGCCAATTCGTCGAACAACACGCTGTTCGCCAGCGACAAGGGCGAGATCG
>JBDZUW010000145.1:0-3725 GCA_040255375.1 Luteimonas sp.
CGGTGCAGCTGCGAGACGATGACGCGCTCGGTGCCGTTGACGATGAAGGTGCCGTTCTCGGTCATGAGCGGGATCTCGCCCATGTAGACCTCCTGCTCCTTCACGTACTTGATCGCCTTGCTCGACGACTCGCGGTCGTAGATGACCAGGCGCACGGTCACGCGCAGCGGCGCGCCGTAGCTGAGGCCGCGGTTGCGGCACTCGCGCTCGTCGAACACCGGCTCGCCGAGCTTGTAGCCGACGTACTCCAGCGCCGCGTAACCGTTGTAGCTGACGATCGGGAACACCGACTTCAGCGCGGCGTGCAGGCCCTTGTCGGCCCGCTTCGACGGCTCGATGTTCTCCTGCAGGAACTCGCGGTAGGAATCCACCTGGATGGCCAGGAGGAAGGGCACCTCGAGGATGGACCGGCTCTTGCCGAAATCCTTGCGGATGCGCTTCTTCTCGGTGAAGGAGTACTTCCTGTTGGCCTGGGTCGACTTGGAAGGGGAAGCCGTGGTCATGTGTTGCCGCCTCGCTCGCTTGGGCCGCGCGTCCGCGGCCCCGGGGGATCGTTCGATCGGGTGAATCGACAGTCGGAAGTCGCTGGTATTGCCGGCACCAGCACGCCTTCTCCCGCTACTTCCGACTACCGACTCGCGTCGGTTTTGGTGCCGCGCCTACAACGGGCAAAGGCCGGGGGCTCGCGCCCCCAGCCTTCGTGCATCGCCATGCGGCCGGCGATGCAAGGAATCCGCTTACTTGACCTCGACGGTCGCGCCGGCGGCTTCCAGGTCCTTCTTCATCTTGGCGGCGTCGTCCTTCGACGCGCCTTCCTTCACGATGCCGCCGGCCTCGGTGAGGTCCTTGGCTTCCTTCAGGCCCAGGCCGGTGATGGCGCGGACGGCCTTGATCACCTCGACCTTCTTGTCGCCGGCGGTCTTCAGCACGACGGTGAACTCGGTCTGCTCCTCGGCGGCCGGACCCGCGGCGGCGACCGGACCGGCGGCCATCACGGGGGCGGCGGCGGAGACGCCGAACTTCTCTTCGATGGCCTTCACCAGCTCCATCACTTCCATCAGCGACTTGGCGGCGATGGCGTCGACGATCTGCTCGTTGGACAGGGACATTGTCATTTACCTCTGGAAAGTTTGATCGGTATGGGTTCAGGCGGTCGCTTCGGGAGCGGCCTCGGCAGCGGGCTCGGCGGCCGCGGTCGAATCCGCGGACGCATCGCCGCCGCCCTGCTTGTCGGCCACGGCCTTGACCGCGCGGGCGAACATCGCCGCGGGTTCGGCCAGGACGCGCGCCAGCATGGACAGGGCCTGCTCGCGGGTCGGCAGCGAGGCGAGGACGTCGACGTGGGCGGCAGGCAGCAGCTTGCCCTCCACGGAGACGACCTTGGCCTTGAGCTTGTCGTTGCCCTTGGCGAACTCCTTGATCAGGCGCCCGGCGGCGCCGGGTTCCTCGGTCGAGAACGCGTACAGCAGCGGGCCGACGAGGGCGTCCTGGACGCACTCGTAGTCCGTGCCGGCCACGGCGCGCGATGCCAGCGTGTTCTTGACGACACGCAGGTACACGCCCGTCTCGCGGGCCTTCTTGCGCATCGCGGTCATCTGCTCGACCGTGGTGCCCGCGTACTCGGCTGCGACCAGGGAGTGTGCCTTCGCGGCGACTTCCGCCAGTTCGGCGACCACTTCTTGCTTCTGGGTCAGGTTGAGAGCCATTGCACTCCTCCAAATGAACTCCGCTCGCGGCTCCTGCCGCTCGCGGTCCTGGGCGACGCCGTCCGTGGCGCCGGGGACGCTCGCGCGTCCCGGTGGTGGCCTTGCCCTGAAAACAGCCGGCGTCGTGCCGGAAACTTCCAGAGGGGGCACCATCTACGCAGGCTGCGGCCCCGAAGAAGGGCTGCGATTAAGCGTTCCCGCTGCGATGGCGGCGATTCCCTGCCGTCTGCGAGCTTCCGTGCCCGTCGCCATCGTGCGCAGACCGCACCTGCGGTCTTTGACGGCCACCGCGCCGGAATTTGCGTCCCTGCGCGGCGCCCTCAAAATTTCGGCGCGGCCGGAGGCCGCGCTTGCAGCAATTACTTCAGCGCCAGCGTGGACTGGTCGACGATCACGCCGGGGCCCATCGTGGAGCTGATCGAGATCTTCTGCAGGTACTGGCCCTTGGCCGAGGACGGCTTGGCCTTGATCAGGTCGAGCAGCAGCGCCTGCAGGTTGTCCTTCAGCTTGCCGGCCTCGAAGTCCGCCTTGCCGATGGTGCAGTGGATGATGCCGGCCTTGTCGGTGCGGTAGCGGACCTGGCCGCCCTTGGCGTTCTTCACCGCCTCGGCCGGGTTCGGCGACACGGTGCCGACCTTCGGGTTCGGCATCAGGCCGCGCGGGCCCAGCACCTGGCCGAGCTTGCCGACGACGCGCATCGCGTCCGGGGTGGCGATCACCACGTCGTAGTTCAGGTCGCCGGCGGTCATCTTCTCCGCCAGGTCGTCCATGCCGACGACGTCGGCGCCGGCGGCCAGGGCCTCGTCGGCCTTGGCGCCCGCGGGGACGAACACCGCCACGCGCACGGACTTGCCGGTGCCGGCGGGCAGCACGGTCGAGCCGCGCACCTGCTGGTCGGACTTCTTGGCGTCCACGCCCAGGCGCACGGCGACGTCGACGGACTCGACGAACTTCACCTTGGCGTTGGAGCGGACGATCTGCAGCGCTTCGTCGATCGGATAGGCCTTGCCCGGGACGGTCTTGGTCTGGGCCTTCAGGCGCTTGGTCATCGTGGTCATCGGATCAGCCCTCCACCGTCAGGCCCATGGAGCGGGCCGAGCCCGCGATCGTGCGCACCGCCGCGTCCAGGTCGGCCGCGGTCAGGTCGGGTTCCTTCGCCTTGGCGATGTCCTCGAGCTGCTTGCGGGTGACCTTGCCCACCTTCTCGGTGTTGGGGCGCTTGGAGCCGGACTGGATGCCCACGGCCTTCTTCAGCAGGATCGTCGCGGGCGGCGTCTTGGTGATGAAGGTGAACGTGCGGTCCGAGTACGCGGTGATGACCACCGGGATCGGCAGGCCGGGCTCGAGCTTCTGCGTGGCGGCGTTGAACGCCTTGCAGAACTCCATGATGTTCAGGCCGCGCTGGCCGAGGGCGGGGCCCACGGGCGGCGACGGGTTGGCCTGGCCGGCCTTGACCTGCAGCTTGATGTAACCGACGACTTTCTTTGCCATTGCTCTTTACTCCTGCGAGTGCAAGCGCCGTGAGGCTCCTCGCGTTGTGATGGCCAGGCCTGCCTTTGTCAGGCGGCTCTCATCAAGCCTTTTCGACCTGGCCGAATTCGAGTTCCACGGGCGTCGAGCGCCCGAAGATCAGCACCGCCACGCGCAGGCGGCTCTTTTCGTAATTGACTTCCTCGACCACGCCGTTGAAGTCGTTGAACGGGCCGTCGATGACGCGGACCATCTGGCCGGCCTCGAACAGCACCTTGGGCTTGGGCTTCTCGACGCCTTCCTGCACGCGGTCGAGGATGGCCGCGGCCTCGTCGTCGCGGATCGGCAGCGGCTTGTCGGCGGTGCCGCCGATGAAGCCCATCACCTTCGGCGTTTCCTTGATCAGGTGCCAGCTCTCGCTGTCGATCCGCGGAATGCCCTTGTCGTCGGTCGTGGCGATCTGCACCAGCACGTAGCCGGGGAAGAACTTGCGCTCGGAACGGCGCTTCTGGCCGGAGCGCATCTCCACCACTTCCTCGGTCGGCACCA
>JBDZUW010000029.1:0-20185 GCA_040255375.1 Luteimonas sp.
AGCGCCCGCGGCGCCCGCCGCCAGCGCGGCGCTGCCGGAACCCAGCACGTGGTCCTTCCTGAGGTTGCCCATGGTGTCCCCCTCTGCGGTTTATCTGCGGGGTCCCGCCAGCGCGCCGCGCACCATGACCGTGCGCGGCGCGCTGGCGCCCGTCATCGCTGCATCAGCGGCCGTCGCGGTCCGCGTCGCCCGGCATCGCGCGCTCGATGTGATGCCAGCCGTCGCGCACGGCGTCGCGCGCCTCGTTCCAGGCCAGGCGCGAACGCGCGCGGCTCGTATCCCAGTCGCGCTCCAGCGACGACTCGACGTCCTCGAACTTCTGGCCGCGGTACTGGCCGTAGGTGTCGTAGCCGTACTGGTAGGCCGGCTGGTAGTCGGACCAGTCGCGGCCGCTCGAGTAGTACGGCGTGCTCTTGTAGTTGGTCTCGAAGTAGTTGGTGTACTCGGTCGGGTTGACCGCTTCCGCGACCGCGCCGCCGGCCTTCGCGCCGAGCGCGCCGCCCGCCACCGCGCCCACCACCGTTCCGACCGGGCCGGCCACCGAACCGATCGCCGCGCCGGTCACCGCACCCGCGGTCGCACCGGTGCCTTCGCCAATGCTGTGGTCCTTCTTGATGCTCATCGTGCTTCTCTCCTGGTCGTGGGGTTTGACGCTTGGTGATATGTCGGTCCGCCGCCACGCGCATTCATGCTTCGCTTTGCCTTCTGCGCATCGCGGCGGTTCCGACATCTTTGCGATGCGCCGGTATTGGCGCGGTGAAGCACGCGCGTGTTCAGCTCTCACGCGCATGAAACGTTCAGGGTCGGACGATGTGCGTTACCGCACAGAAGACCATTACGGAGAGGTGCACATGCAGACTTCCGGACACACGCAAGCTTCCCGCGCCGAGATCGAAGACCTCGAGCGCGCGTTCTGGCAATCGCTCGTCGAGCGCGACGCCGCTTCCGCGCGCGACATGCTCGCGCCCGAAGCGCTGATGGTGGGCAGCCGCGGCGCGATGCGCTTCGACCCCGCGCAGTACGAGAAGATGCTGCTCGACCCGAAGCAAGGCCTGCTCGAGTTCACGCTGTCGGACATGGACGTTCTGTTCCCGACCGACGACGTCGCCATCGCGACCTATCGCGCGCACCAGAAGATGCGCATGGACGGCCGCGAATCGGAACAGGACGTGGTGGACTCGTCGACGTGGGTGCGGGTGGATGGCGCCTGGAAATGCGTGGCGCACACCGAGAGCGAGGCGAACGCGTCGGCGCAGAAACAGTAGCGGGGTGGCTCAGTTGTCCGCGGCTTCGGGCGCGCTGAAGTTCTTGCCGACGATGCCGGAGCGGTCGAAGCAGCACACGCGCTTCTTGCCGTGCTCGAGCATGTCCATCATCGCCGCGAGGCGCTTGCCGCGCGTCGCGGCCTGCTTGCCCGAAGTCATCCACGCGATCCAGTCGCGCCGCGCGACGGTGGTGGTCGCGTCCCAGGTGAGCTTCGCGCCGGGATGCGCCTTGAGCGCGTCGCGCAGGTCCTTCGGCACCTCCAGCTCGAGCTGCTTCTCCGACGGCGTGATGGACAGCGCGACGGTGTCGCCGGGTTGCGCGCCGGCGGCTTCGCGCAGCGCCTTCGGCACCTTGAGCCAGTGGCTGCCCTGGCCGTCGGGCTCGAGCGTGGCCGCGAACGGTGCCTCACCAAGCGTGCCCTCTACGCTGACCATGGCGCGGGTGGGGAGTTTCTCGCTGGCGGCCTTGGGCAGGACCAGGAACGTCCACGTCGCGCCCTTTGGCGCAGCTGGGCGCGACAGCTTCGCCTTGAATTGCACCGGGCCGATCGACTTCGCCATGCGCGAAGGTTCGTTCATCCCCGGGCCGCGATCAAGTCGGCACCGGAGGTCCGCCGTCACGGGGACTTCCGTCACGTCCCCGCCCGCATCGCGGGTCTACGCCGACATCACGGCGCGCGGTAAGTCCAGGAACACGGCAACAAGAAGAACCCGCTGCGCAAGCTGTTCATCGCCGACCGCCCCGACGGCACGATGGAGCCCACGATGAACCTGCTGCTCAACCACGGCGTGCGCTCCGCGCTGGAGTACGCCGCGAGCGGCGACCTGGCGAAGGCGCACGCCGTGAGCAACCCGGAGCTGTCGCCGCACCTCGAGTTCGTCGACCTGGGCGGCCACGGCTACGGCGTCGTGAGCGTCGACGCGAGCCGGATGGTCACCGACTTCGTCTGCATCCCGCGCCCGATCGAGCGTGCCGCGACGCCGGATGGCGGGCCGCTGCGCTATCGCGTGCGGCACGAGGTGCCGCTGTGGCGCCCCGGCGAGTTCCCCAAATTGCGGCAAACTGTCGAGGAAGGGGACGCTGGCATCTCAGCGTGAAGTAGCGCCCACCTCCGGCCAATTATCCGGCAAGGCGAATACTTTCCCGAAAACAACGCCATCCTGCCATGTCACATGTCCGTCAGCCCCGATGGCATGAGAAAAACGCAGCATTTCATCAGGTATTGGCGATGCAGCCCATGGATTTAGATATAGCGTTGCTTGGCGACTGGGCAAGTTGTAGACGCACACATTATCGAATAGCCAAGCCCCACTAACACGCCGAAACTGTGGGCCAGCCTTTCCGACCCATGCTCCATTCCGAGCTCTTTTAAGCTGCGGCTCCTCGGCCGGATTATCCGTTGAGAAAGCTATTAGCTCTTGGCCAAACAGGGCTTGCATCTCATCGAGCCGATCAAGACGATGACCCAAGAAATTGACTGCCACGACAAGCGGTTTATCCAAAGATCCGTATTTACTTCCTTTAAAGGTAATCGCGTCCTTGATGGGGCTCCAAGAGTCGACCCAGCCCGCCTGACCGAACTGGGCCGCAAGAAGCCTTCTTGATTTTCCGCGCAGGTCCGCCCGCAGGGGAAAGGCCTGTACCGATATCTCAAGACTCTCGTGCTTCAAAACTAACGTTGGCATGGCGTCGGGGCCGGAGGCATCAATTTCACCTTCAACCTCGTCCGGATCAAGTGAATTGAGCCAAGCAAGTGTCTTCGAGAGAATGCGGCGACGGCTTGGCTGTGTCGACGGATATCCGGACGTCTTGACAAACACACAAAAATTCGCGTGCGATGAAGTCGTGAACACATCCAACGTCGTCGCAATTAGTGGCTGGTTTGTCTGGTCCGTAGAGTTTTCAGTGGCGAGTACAGCTTCTAGGTAGAAACTTTGCCCAGTTGGCGTCGTCACCAAGAAATCGGGGCGAGATTTGGAGCCATTGGGTAGCTCCGGATGCGGCTCCAGTAGAAATCCTTGCCTCTGTAGAGCGGAATACAACAGAAGCTCAAATTCGGCAGACCTAAAGTTGCTGTTGTTGTTGCTGCGAAATCTCCTAATCAAATCATCCGGATCTGGGTAGCCCGCTACTAAATCCTCTAAAAATTCGCGAGCACGGGCCATCTCAGCTCGAGCAGACCGGTTTAGAAACTGGAAGTCTGTCTCAATGCTCAGTTTGGGACTTGCATCGGTTCTCGTGATGGCATCGAAAGTCATTCGTGGGTCTAAGGTCCGCTTGAGCGTGTCTTTCGGCGAAAATTAGCTCGCTTGATGTCGCGCCGAGACAGGCTGTGAGGATGGCGAGACTTGGCGCTACTTCAGAAGTTGCCGATCGATCCAGCAATCCCAGTTGGTCCGACCGTCATCAAATCCGATTGCTTTCATCACGGTAAGCGAACAAAGCATAGATAGGTTGAAGAGGTGTTTGGAGCAATTCAACTCAACCTGCCCGTTGTTGATATTGACCGTGGTCGAGAACTCGCCTTGGTGAAACAGGGCGTTTCTTATATGTAGATATGTAGAAATTGAGCGAGAGATCTCGTTGGGGTTGTCCTGAAACACGTTGAAGCCATAGGACTTCAATTGCGTTGTGATTGGAATCGCGGCGTTTCTGCTCGTGTAATCGCCTTGGCATGCCCTACAGAAGGCTTCAAGCCCGGAGATAAGAAGGAAATACGTGATTTCCAGGAATGGCTGACGCTGCCGAAACGTCTCAACGCATTTAAAGAGAAGTTGCCTAAATTTGGTAGCTTCGCAGAATTTCTTGTCTCTCAGGTGCGGCAGAGCAAGCTCAACAAACTTTCGTCTTGAATCCTTCCATGGGTTGAAAGCGTCGGAGCCAATGATCGCGCCACCACCGTTATGTCTTCGATGCGTAGTTATTGTTCTTTGGAATTGATCTACCGGGTTCCGGTCGTCGTCAGAATCTTCAGGTAGCGCAAGCACCATTACGTCCAAGTGCTCGATAAAAGAAAGAATGCCCTCTAGCTCATAGACTAATCCACGATCTATCACTTCGCCTGAGACCGTTCCAGTAAGATTATGTGAACTCAGGTCGCGCGCGAGCGCCTTTGCGGTTCGGTGGTCGCCAGCGATGGGCGTAAAGCGTAGTCCGGCAGCGACGAATTCCCGCGTGAACTCAAATCCGTAGATTGCCGCAGTCTGAGTCATCTTGAGAGGTGCCAAACCCGGGCGCTAGCGATCATTTAGTGCAATAGCTCGCGGCAACGCTGTCGTGTTCCTCTCGACAAATCATCTGGCCCTGCGTGCTTTTGCTATCGCAGAGCATTTCGGCCCAATTCTTATGTCTCTCGCAACTATCAAAATTGTCGAAACGAGCGGCAACGAAGCAACTGCCGCCGCTCGTAGCGCAGATCACGTATCTGATAGGCGTCTCTCCAGTAGCTGTCTGCGGAGACGCCGAGTGGGACGATGAGGAAAGACTGCATGCTCCCAAGGGGAGGACACAAAGAATTTCTAAGGCGCGACGAAACCCCATACCCCCCCCAATCGCATCTTCAGCGAAGTTCTCACATCCCCAGTCGCCAGCCTAAGCCCGACCATCGGCTCGCATGGTTGCCCATTGCTGTCCCGACCACCTCGTCGCTTGCGGCGGCATGCAGTTCGCGGCGGGCGCGGGTGATGCCGGTATAGACCAGCTCGCGCGACAGCACGCGGCTGTCGTGCTGCGGCAGCAGCAACCACACCTCGTCGAACTCGGAGCCCTGGGCCTTGTGCACTGTCATGGCAAACGCGCTGTCGTGGCGCGGGAGGCCAGCGGGGTGGAACGGGCGCGGGGCGTCGGGGGTGTCGCCGGGGAACCAGGCCATCACCGCGCCGTCGTCGCCGCGCAGGCAGATGCCGATGTCGCCGTTGAAGAGGCGGTGGCGGTAGCTGTTCTCGGTGATCAGCAGCAGGCGACCGTGGAAGTGGGCGCCGCCGCCCGCCGCGCCATCGCTACCGGCGCCGAGCAGGGCTTCGATGCGGGCGTTGAGCGTGCGGGCGCCCTGCGGGCCTTCGCGCACGGCGGTGAGCAGGCGCAGGCGGGAGGCCAGGCGTAGCGCTTCCGCCGGATTGCCGGCGTTGGCAAGCGCGCGCCAGTGCTCCAGCAGGTTCTCGCGGTGCGGGGCCTGCAGCGGATCGGCCAGGCCTTCGTGGAAGTGCACGCCGGACAGCTCGCCACCGCGCAGCAACGCGAGCGCGGTGGCACTGTCGCCTTCGCGCACGGCGGCGGCGAGCGGCGCGAGCTGCAGCGCCTCGTGCTGCCGCCATGAACGGGTCAGGTGCGTGCGCCGGGCGGGGAACGCGTCGCCGCCGGCCTCGGCGCCGTGCAGGATGCCGCTGAGCACGTCGCCGGCCTCGACCGACGGCAGCTGGTCGGGATCGCCGATCAGCACCAGGCGCGCGCCGTCGGGGACGGCTTCGACGAGCTTGGCCATCAGCGGCAGGTCGATCATCGAGGCTTCGTCGACGACGACCACGTCGAACGGCAGTGGGTTGGCGGCGTCGTGGCGGAAGCGCGGGCTGTCGGGGATGGTGCCGAGCAGGCGGTGCAGGGTGCTGCCGCTGGTCGGCAGGGCGTCGACGACGCCGGTGTCGGTGCCTTCGGCGGCGATCGCCTGCAGCGCGTTGCGCACGCTTTCGGCCATGCGCTCGGCGGCGCGGCCGGTGGGCGCGGCGAGGGCGATGCGCGGGTCCGGGCGGCCGGCGGCGCGCGCCTGTTCGACGAGCTGCACGAGCAGGCGCGCGATGGTGGTGGTCTTGCCGGTGCCGGGTCCACCGGTGACCAGGTCGACGCCGCCGGCCTCCGATTGCGATGCGGCGATGCGCTGCAGGCCGGTGGCGACGCGGCGCTCGTACTCGCGGTAGCGGCGCAGGTAGAGCAGGCCCAGCGCGCCGGGCGCGCCTTCGAGCACCAGCGGGCGGTCCGGGTCGGAGGGCGCGGCGCCATCGGCGGGGACGGACACCCAGCGCGACGCCGCGAGCTCGCGGCGCCAGGCCTCGGCGTCGGGCCAGGGAATGTCGGGCGCGTCGACCAGCGTGCGCGGCGAGGCCAGGTCGAATCCGGCGTGTCCGTCGGCGACGGCCAGCGACGCCAGCGCGGCGGCAGCGAGCACGCTGTCGGGCGTGGCGGGATCGAGGCGGCGCAGGCTCTGCGACAGCGCGTGGTCGAGCGTGCGCAGCGCGCCGCTGCGCCAGAGCGCGTCGAACAGCGAGGGGGCGGTCATGCCGGCGCTCCCGAGAACAGCGCGTCGAGCGCGTGGACCAGGGCGGGCTCGAACCTGCGCGCATGCACCCCGGCGGGCGCGCCGCTCCCCGTACGCGCACCCTGCACCGGCGCATCGAGCTCGATGCCGCGACTGAACACGTAGCGGCAACCGCCGAAATCGCGGTCGTAGTCGTAGGCGTCGCCGAGGCGGAACCGCAGCCAGCGATGCAGCGCGAGCGTGTACACCAGCGCCTGCAGGTCGTACTCGCTGTGCCGCATCGCCTCGCCCAACGCGTCGGCGTCGTAGCGCGGCAGCCGGTTCGACTTGTAGTCGAGCACATACCAGCGGCCGTCGTGCCGGTAGGTCAGGTCGACGAGGCCGGTCATCAGGCCCTCCAGGCGATGGCGGAAGCCGAAGGCCTGGCGATCCGGCACGACGTCGTGCGCGTGCAGCAGCTGCAGCAGCGCGTCCACGCGCGTGGGTTGCAGCGGGAACTGGAACTCGAGTTCGGGCCGGCGCCATTCGCCGGGCACGTTGCACAGCTGCACGCCTTCGGGCAACACGACGCGCAACGTGCGGCCGACGAGGCTGGTCACCAGCGCGATGCCGTCGTCCAGCACGTCTTCGGCATAGCCCTGTTCGCGCAGTGCGTCGGCGATGACTGCCGCTTCGTCGTCGGGCGCGGGATCGCCGGGCCGCCAGTCGCGCCACGCGGCGAAGTCGGTGCGCTCCAGCGCGGTGTGCATGGCCACGCCGAACTGCGGGCCGGCGAAGCGCGGATCGTGCACGGGCACTTCCGCGGCCGGCTCGGCCTCCGTCGCCGCGGGTTCGTCGCGCCCGCCCGGCGCGGGCAGCGTGGCCGAGGTCGAGGCGTCCTCGCCCGGGCCGGCCTTGCGGGTCAGGCTGCTGAAGCTGTGCACCCACCAGTCGCTCGACACCGCGCGCGTGGCGACCCTGGCCGGCGGCACCTCGGCGTCGGATTCGGGCGGCAGCCGCGGCAGCGTGGCGGGCGGCGCGGCGGTGTCGACGCGGATGCCGGGCAGCGCCTGCAGCGCGGCGGGATCCGCCAGCATCGGCGCCAGCGCGGTCTTCTCGGCGTTGAAGAACGGGCCGCTGGCCAGCCACAGCGCATGCCGCGCGCGCGTCAGGCCGACATAGAGCAGGCGCGCCTGCTCCGCATGCTGCTCGCTGCGCCAGCGCAGTTTCGCTTCGTCCCATTCGGCCTCGGGGACGTTGATCTTCCAGTGCAGGCGGCGCACGTTGTCGTCGCTCTGCGCGATGCAGGCGCTGCCGGGCGACGGCTCCTGCCGGCCGATGCCGGCGAACGGCAGGAACACCAGCGGATACTCCAGGCCCTTGCTCTTGTGCAGGGTGACGATCTGCACGCGGCGTGCGTCCGATTCCAGGCGCAGCAGCTGCGTTTCGTCGTCGGGATCGGCATTGGCGATGCGCGCGCCCAGCCAGTCGACCAGGCCGTGCAGGCCGAGCGTCTGCGCCTGCGCTTCCTGCAGGGCCTCGGCCAGCTGCAAGTAGTTGCCGACGCGGCGTTCGCCATCGGTGAGCGCGAGCAGGCGCGGCGCCTGCGCCGCGCACAGGTCGCCGATGAGCGCGAGCGGGCCGCCGCGCTGCAGGCGCTCGCGCCAGGCCAGCGCCTGGTGCTGCCAGTCGTGGTCGCTGTCGTCGAGCGCCGCGATCGCCGCGGCATCGACGCCAACCAGCACCGTCGACAGCGCGGCGCGCAGGCGGCCGTCGTCGCCGCTCTGCAGCAGGGCGAGCAGCAGCGCATGCAATTCGCGCGCCTCGGGCGTGGCGAACAGGCTCAGCTTGCCCGCGGCGACGGCCGGGATGCCGACGGCGGCGAGCGCCTGCTGGATCCGCATGGCTTCGCTGTGCGTGCGCACCAGCACCGCGATGTCGCCCGGCTGCACCGGCTTGCCTTCGATGACGGCGGTGCCGTCGCGGCCGTCCGACAGCACCGCGTGGATGGCGGCGACGCAGGCGGCGGTGCACAGCTCGCGCGAGGCGTCGGCCTTCCACGGCTTCGCGTTGCCCTTGTCGTCGGGCTTCGGGGCGGGCGCACGCCAGAGCGTGAGCGCCGGCGCGGGTGCGCCATCGCGCTGGAAATCTTCGTCCTTGTGCTTGCCGCCGGCCTCGACCGCCCGGAACTCGATGCGCGGATCGACGAACGCCTCGTCGCCGGCCTGCGCGTACAGCGCCGCGATGGCCTCGAGCACCACCGGCCGCGAGCGGAAGTTGTGCGCCAGCGGCGGCGCCTCCTCCGCGGTGCCGCGCGCGGCGAGGTAGGTATGCACGTCGCCGCCGCGGAAGCCGTAGATCGCCTGCTTGGGGTCGCCGACCAGGAACAGCGCGGGCGCGCTTCCGTCGGCATCGCCGCTGCCGCTGCCGAACACGCGATCGAAGATCTTCCACTGCCGCGGGTCGGTGTCCTGGAACTCGTCCACCAGCGCGACCACGTACTGCGCGCGCAGGCTGCGGGCAAGCGCGTCGCCGTGCGCGCCGGAGAGCGCGTCGGCGACGCCGTCGATCAGGTCGTCGTAGGTCTGCAGCCGGCGCTGTCGCTTGAGCATCGCCAGCCGCTCGCGTGCGTCGGCGCGGATGCGATGCAGCAGCGCGATGCGGCGGCGGACGCGCCAAGCGTCGAGCTCGGCCACCGCGCGCAGGTAGTCGTCGATCAGGCCGCACAGCGGCGACTGCGGGGTGTTGCCGGCGTGCGCCTTGTTGGTCTTGTCCTGCATGGCCTGCGGCGTGAGCCGCGCCAGCCGTTCGTCCAGCGGCGCGGTGTAGTCGGCGGCGTCGCACCAGCCCGCCAGCGCGGTCCACAGCGACTCGATCCAGGCGGCCTTGTAGCTGCCGCCGTGCAGGACCTTGCGCTCCAGCGCGTCCAGCAGGACGGCGAGGAACTCGGGGCCGTGGGCGCGGAAGCCGCCGGCCAGCGCATGCCCCGCGGCGAGCACCGCCGGCATCGGGTCGCCGGGCAGCGGCGCGTCCGGCGGCACCAGCACCGGTTCGCGCATCAATGCGCCGAGGTCGGCCGCGAGCGCCTGCGGGCCGCCCTTCCACAGCTCGGCGAGATCCTCGGCGCCGGCGGCATCGCGGCCGTGCGCGCGCCACAGGTCGGCGGCGAGTTCCTCGCGCAGGCCGCGGTCGTTGGCGAGCAGCTCCGGCGGATCGAAGCCCTGCCCGCTCTCCAGCGCATGCTCGCGCAGCACGCGCGCGCAGAAGCCGTGGATGGTGAAGATCGCCGCGAGATCGATTTCCAGCGCGGCCTCGCGCAGGCGCCGGCGCAGCGCTTCGGGGCGTTCGCCGCTGCGCGCGAGGTGCGACTGCAGGATGTCGCGGGTCAGCGCCGCTTCGGCGTCCTCGCCTTGCACGGCGGGCGCATCGACCAGGTCCAGCGCCAGCAGCAGGCGTTCGCGGATGCGCTTGCGCAGCTCCTGCGTCGCGGCTTCGGTGAAGGTCACCGCGAGCACCTGCCCGACGCGCAGGCCGCGCTCGACGACCAGGCGCGTGACCAGCGTGGCCAGGGTGAAGGTCTTGCCGGTGCCGGCGGACGCCTCGATCAGGCGCACGCCGTCCAGCGGCAACTCCAGGTACGGATCGCGGGCGGGCGCGGCGCTCATTCGTCCTCGTCCACGGCCAGCGACGCGTTGGCGATGGCGTCCTCGTCGGGCTCCGGCGCGATCGCGATGCCGCTGGCGACCGCGGAGAACACCGTGAGCGTGTTGGCGACGAACGCGCGCAGCGCGGCGCGGTCGGCGAACGGATCGCGTCCGCGCAATGCCAGTTCGTACGCAGGCTGGGCGCCCTCGCCCCACTGCCGGTCGCCGCCCTGCCACTGCTTGCGCGCGGCGTCGATGCCGCGATCGGGCGTCTTCGCGGCGTAGTACAGCCAGCCGCTGCGCGGCGCGAAGGCCAGCGGCTCGCGCAGGCCGGCCGCGCGCAAGGCGATCAGCGTGCGCAAGGCATCCTTCGCCTGCGCAGGGTCGATGGGGCCGCGCTCGTGCGGGCCGACGTCGCCGTCGTCCAGGTGGAATTCGAACATCGGCAGCGCCTGCCCGGCCGCGCAGGCCAGCAGCCAGTCCAGGCCGTTGCGGATCACCGAGGGGCCGTTCGGCTCGCCGAAGCGCAGGCGCGCGAGGCCCATCGGCCAGGCGCCACCAAGCCGCGCGTGCACGCGCACGCCGTCGATGACGGCTTCCAGCGGCAGAGGCTCCGCGAGCGTCGCATCGCCGCGCCAGCGCGCGAACCGCTCCGCGTACGGCGCCACTTCGTCCAGCATGTCGGCCAGCGCGCGTGCGCCCTGCGCGCCGGACGGCAGCAGTGCCTGCGCGCGCAGGCGCTCGAGCATCGCATCGCGGCGCTCGCCGGCGAGCAGGGCATCGAACACGGCGTGCTGCAGCCGGCTGCGCTCGAGCCCGCCGCCCGGCGCGCGCAGCGGCTCGATGTCCTCGCCCGCCTTCTCGACTTCGGGCAGGCGCAGGCCCATGCGCTGGCGCAGGAATTGCTCGGCGGGCGACAGCAGGAAGCGGCGCAGGTCCTCGAGCGCCAGTTCGCCATCCGCTTCGGCGGGCGGCGGCAGCGGCGCGCCCGCGGTCATCCACGGCGACAGCCTGGTGCGCGCGCCGGACAGCTGCCCTGCCGCCGGATGCCAGCGTGCGTCGTAGCTGAAATGGCGCCGGTCGCCGCTGCCGAACGCGGCCGGCGAGAACGGCTGCAGCGCATGCCGCAGCACCAGCGCATCGGCATCCGCGGGAGCGTGGTACGCAGCCGCGGCGGCCAGCAGCTCGGACACGACCGCCGACGGCTCGCGCGCGCTGCCGTCGCGCGGATCGGCGCCGATCCAGCTGACGTGGAACACGTCCTGCGCCGACGAGAACAGCTGCAGGAACAGGTAGCGGTCGTCGTCGCGGGTGGAGCGGTCGCCGTGGCGGCGCCGCTCCGTGCCCAGTTCCGCAGTGAGCCTGTTGAGCCCGGCGGAAGGATCGCGCCGCGGGAAGTCGCCGTCGTTCATGCCCAGCAGGCAGATCGCGCGGAACGGCAGCAGGCGCATCGGCACCATGCGCGCGAAGCTGACGCCGCCGGTGAGCAGCGGCGCGCGCGTGTCGGCCTCGCCCAGCACTGCGGCGAAGTGCGCGCGCACGACCTCGCCGGGCACCGGCGCCGTGTAGCCGGCGCGTTCGGCGTCCTGCGCGAACGCGTCGATCAGCTTGCACAGGCGATCGTAGGCACGTTCGCTGTTGCCTCCCGACCGCGGCCGCGGCAGCACGGCCTTGAGCAGACCCAACAAGCGCTCGCGCCAGGCCGCGGGCGGCATCGCTTCGCCGAACAGGCGCTGGTGGCGGGCCAGCACGCGCAGCAGGCGCAGCAGCACGTCCAGCGCATCGAGGGCGCTGCCTTCGAGCTCGGTCCACGGCGCGACGCGCTGACCCTCGCCTTCCACCAGCGCGTCCGCGTCGGTCGCATGGCCCAGCAGCAGCCGGTCCAGCGCGAACTGCCAGGTGTAGGCATCGTCTTCCGGCGCGCCGAGGCGGGCGCGGTGCGCGGCATCGATGCCCCAGCGCGCCCCGGCCTCGTGCAGCCAGGCATGCAGGCGTTCGAACGCCACGCCGTCCAGGCCCGCGGCGTCGGCCAAAGGCGGGCTGGCGAGCAGCTCCAGGATCTCTTCCAGCCCGAAGCGCGACACCGGCAGGGCCAGCATGCGCAGGAACACGGCGGCCAACGGTTCGCCCGCCAGCGGGCTCGCATCGGCGATGGCCCACGGGATGGTGTTGCGGCCATGGTCGCCGAACACAGCATCCAGGTAGGGCACGTACGGGTCGATGTCCGGCGCGAGCACCGCGATCTCGCGCGGCTGCAGCGGCGGATCGAAGCGTTCGTCCTCGAGCAGCGCGCGCAGCCGGTCGTGCAGCACCTGCAGCTCGCGCAGCCGCGTATGGCAGGCGTGGAACTGCAGGCTCGCGTCGGCGGCGTCGACGCCTTCGCGCAGCGGACCCGACGGCTTCGCGCGGCGATGGAACAGGTCCGCCTGCATCCGCCGCAGCAGCGTGTCCGGCTTTTCGCTGGCGGTTTCGGGA
The DNA here is from genome assembly GCA_040255375.1 of Luteimonas sp. Classification (GTDB taxonomy): domain Bacteria; phylum Pseudomonadota; class Gammaproteobacteria; order Xanthomonadales; family Xanthomonadaceae; genus Cognatiluteimonas. The sequence continues at coordinate 12,613 of JBDZUW010000029.1, forward strand.
TCGGCGTAGGCGGCGATCTCGCCCGAGGGATGCACCACTTCGTAGCTGCCGAGCAGCGCCATGAAGTCGCGCCCGGCCGCGCCCCAGTCGCGCAGCAGCGGATTTTCCGCAGCCTGGTCGCCGAACGGGTCGGTGCCCGCGCGCAGGTGCGCGCCGAGCGACTGCAGGTCGCCCCAGTATTCCTTCGTCGGCGTCGGCAGGTAGAAGTGCAGCGTGCCGGTGCGCGCCTGCGTCGCCATCACCCGCAGCACGTCCGGCGAGACGTTGAGCGTCGCGAACGCGAACAGCCGCGGCGGCAACCCGGCGGGCAGCCCCGGCGAATCGCCGCCGAACCGCCCCAGGTAATCCTGGATGCGTCGCGCCCGGTGGTTGCGGCCCACGGCGACGGTGCGCCACAGGATCGCCTGCGGGTCCTCGGGATCGGCGCCGCCCTCCCAGCGCAGCAGCCAGTCGCGGCGCCAGGCCTGGTATTTCTCGAACACGCCCGCCAGCTCGCCGGCGAGCGTCCACGCCTTCAGCGCGCCGTCCTCCGGCACGCCGCCGTTGCCGTCGCCGAGGTAGCCCGCCAGTTGCGCCAGCGCGGGCCGCCCGCGCAGCGCGGGATCGAGCAGCGCGGCGTACAGCTGCCAATGCAGCGTCGCGGCGTCGAGCGTCTCGCCGGCATCCTCCGCGCCCGCACCCGGCGCCGGGTTGGCGGCCAGCGCGCGCGCGACGAACTCGCCCGGCGTCAGGAATTCGAGGTTGGCGGCGATCCCGTGCCGTCCGGCCATGGTCGCCTGCAGCCAGCGCCGCATCGCCACCTGCGGGATCAGGATGGTGTCGGGCGCCAGCAGGGGCTGCCCGGGCGCGGGGGCGCGCAGTTCGTCCGCCAGCAGCCCGGCCAGCACTTCCAGCGAGTTCGAGTGGTACAGGCGGAAGTCGGGCGCGCTCGGCATCCCCTGAATGATGCCGCATCGCCGTCGCATCCATTGGGACCGCCGCGGCGCCCTCTGATGCGACAATGCCGCCCCATGAGCGACGCCACCCCCACCGTCCGTCTCTCCGGCCTGCGCCTGGTCCGCGGCAGCCGCACGATCCTCGAGGGCATCGACCTCGAGGTGCCGCGCGGCAGCGTCGTGGCCGTGCTCGGGCCGTCGGGCTGCGGCAAGTCCACGCTGCTGTCGGCGCTGACCGGCGAGCTGCAGCCTGCGGCCGGCACCGTCGAGGTCCTCGGCGCGCCGTTGCCGGCGGGCAAGCGCGCGCTGCTCGAGCGGCGCAAGTCGATCGGCGTGCTGCTGCAGGGCAACGGCCTGCTCACCGACCTCACCGCGGCCGAGAACGTCGCGCTGCCGCTGCGCGCGCACACGAAGCTGCCGGACGCGGTGATTCGCCGCCTGGTCGAGATGAAGCTGCACGCGGTCGGCCTGCGCGCCGCCGCCGACCTCTATCCGCGCGAGCTCTCCGGGGGCATGGCCCGCCGCGTCGCGCTGGCGCGCGCGCTGGCGCTGGATCCGCCGCTGATGCTGTACGACGAACCGCTGACCGGCCTCGACCCGATCGCCAGCGGCGTGATCATGAACCTGGTATCGGAGCTCAACCGCAGCCTCGGCCTCACCAGCGTCGTCGTCACCCACCACGTGCACGAGACACTGCCGATCGCCGACCACGCGGTGATGATCGCCAACGGCCGCATCGTCTTCAGCGGCACGCCGGCGGAGCTGCAGGCGAGCACCGATCCGCTGGTGCTGCAGTTCCTGCGCGGCGAGCCCGACGGTCCCATTCCTTTCGACACCGCGGCGCGCCCGCGCACCGCCGCCGAGGCCGCCTGACATGCCCTTCGTTGCCGCCACGCGCTCCCTCGGCCGCGCCGGGATGTTCTCGCTCTCGGTGATCCGCGCCTCGGCGCCCACGCGCGATTTCTTCGCCGAGCTCGTGCGCGAGATCTACAAGATCGGCGCGCGCTCGCTGCCGATCATCGCCGTCGGCGGCGCCTTCGTCGGGCTGTCGGTGACCCTGCTCGGCTACCGCGCGCTCGAGACCTACGGCGCCGCCAACCAGATCAGCGCGCTGGTCGGCCTGGGCCTGTACCGCGAGCTCGCGCCGGTGCTGACCGCGCTGCTGTTCATCGGCCGCGCGGGTTCCTCGATCGCCGCCGAGCTCGGCCTGATGCGCGCCACCGACCAGATCACCGCACTCGGCCTGATGGGCATCGACCCGGTCGCCAAGGCCGTCGCGCCGCGCTTCTGGGCGGCGCTCATCTGCGTGCCGCTGCTCACCGCGTTCTTCTGCTCGCTGGCGATCAGCGCGAGCTGGTTCGAGGCGGTGCATGTGGTCGGCATCGACGGCGGCTCGTTCTGGCAGGTGCTGAAGGACGCGGTCGACTTCCGCGACGACTTCGTCGTGGCCTTCATCAAGGCCGCGGTGTTCGGCGGCACCGCGGCGCTGGTCGCCTCGTACGTCGGCTACCACGCCGAACCCACCATCGAGGGCACCTCGGTGGCGACGACGCGCGCGGTGGTCAATGCATCGCTGCTGGTGCTGATGTTCAATTTCGTCTTGTCCGCCTTCCTGTTCCAGAACTGAGCAAGCCTGGGTCAAGGGCAAAGGAATCCTCATGAGCGTTCGCGGTCCCCGTCTCGAATTCGCGGTCGGCGCCTTCCTGCTGCTGGCGCTGGCCTCGCTGCTGGTGCTGGCGCTCGCCTCGAGCAACGGCAAGTTCGGCTTCGGCCAGAGCACCTATCCGCTCAAGGCGCGCTTCACCAACCTGGGGCAGCTGCGCGCGAACGCGCCGGTGAAGATCGGCGGCGTCAACATCGGCACCGTGGCCGACATTCAGCTCGACCCGGTCAAACTCGATGCCGTCGTGACCCTGGCGATCGACTCGCGCTACAAGGACCTGCCCGCGGACACGTCCGCGAGCATCCTCACCGGCGGCCTGCTCGGCGAGAGCTACGTGGGCCTGCAGCCCGGCGGCGACGTCGAGCCCTTGAAACCCGGCGAGGAGATCGCATTCACGACGCCGGCCGTCGACCTGATCCAGATGGTCGGCAAGTACATGTTCAGCGGCGGCGGCAGCAAGCCGTCCGACGGCGGCGACGCCGCGCCCACCACCACGGAACCGTCCCCCACGGCACCCGCGCCAACGGAATGAACCCCATGAAGATGTCCCTCCCCTCCCTCCTGCTCGCCACTTCGCTGCTCGCCGCTCCGGCGCTGGTGCTCGCGCCCGCGGGCGTCGCGTCCGCGCAGGCCTCGGCCGCCGCCGCGAACCTGCAGGGCTCGCCGAGCAAGCTCGTGCTCGACAACAGCGAGCGCATCCTCTCCACGCTGGAGAAGCGCCGCCCCGAGTTCACGAAGGACCGCGCGACGCTCGAGCAGTTCGTGTCGAGCGAGTTCAACGCCATGTTCGACCGCGACTACGCCGCCCGCCAGGTGCTGGGCCGGCACGCGCGCGGCGCGTCCGATGCCGACGTGAAGGTGTTCGCCGACGCGCTGGCCGACAGCCTGATGCGCCGCTACGGCTCCTCGCTGCTCGACTTCAACACGCGCCTGAAGGTGCGCATCAAGTCGGAGACGGCGCTGCCGCGCGGCCTGGGCGTGAAGGTCTCGAGCGAGATGCTGCGCCAGGGTGGGGAACCCATCCCGGTCGACTACCTGTTGCGCAGGTCGGGCAACGGCTGGAAGGTGTTCGACGTGATGGTGGAGGGCGTGTCGTTCGTGCAGACCTTCCGCCAGCAGTTCGACAACGAGCTGACCCGCAAGTCGATCCGCCAGGTCGCCGCCGACCTCGCCAGCGGCAAGGTCCAGGCGGATGCCGGGCGCTGACGCCGCCGCGGCCTTGGGCGCGGCCGTGGCCGCGGCCGGCGTGACGCGCGACGGCGACGCCCTGCGCTTCGCAGGCGTGCTGTCGCGCGACCACGTGCCGGCGCTGTGGCGGGCGGCGCTGCCGCTGCTCGCCGGCGCCACCCGCTTCGACCTGTCCGGCGCCAGCCGCGTCGACAGCGCCGGCGTCGCACTGCTCGCGGAGCTCTCGTCGCGCGCCGGAGGCAGCATCGCGATCGACGGCCAGCCGGCGGGACTGGCCGAATTGCGCGCCGCCTACCGTTTGGAACCGGACCTGGCTTTCGCCTGACCCGCCCGGCGCGGGGTAAAATTCCGGTCCCCCATGCGTCCTCTCAATCTCCTCCCCCTGGTCCTCGGCCTGGCACTGGCCCCGTTGTCGGTGCCCGCCCAGACCGTGCCCGCGCAACCAGCGCCCGTCGAGCCCGCGCCGGAGGCCGAGGCGCAAGCGCCTGCGCCCGTCGCGCCCGTCGCGCCCGTCGCGCCTGCCGAAGCCGCCGCGCCCGTCGCCGCGCCGACGCAGGAAGAACTCGACTACCAGGCGCTCTACGGCGGCCAGGTCTACAACCCGGTCGCGGATCCCACGCTGCCCGCGCCGGCCGAGATGCCCGACGTCTACGACCCGTGGGAGAAGCTCAACCGCAAGGTGCACCGCTTCAACAACGTGGTGGACAAGCACGTCGCGCTGCCGCTCGCGCATGCCTACGTCGCGGTGGTGCCGCGCCCGGTGCGGCTGGGCGTCAGCAACTTCTTCATCAACCTCGGCCAGCCCGTCAACGCGCTGAACTCGCTGCTGCAGGGGCGTCCGGGCGAAGCCGGCAAGTCGCTGGCGCGCTTCGCGATCAACAGCACGCTGGGGCTGGGCGGCATCCTCGACCCCGCCAGCGACGCGAACCTGCCGTACCACAACGAGGATTTCGGCCAGACGCTCGGCGTCTGGGGCTGGAAGCGCTCGCGCTACGTCGAGCTGCCGCTGTTCGGCCCGCGCACCGTGCGCGACGTGTTCGGCCTCGCCGGCGACGCGCCGCTGTCGCCGATCCGCCAGGTCGAGGACGACCCGACGCGCGTGTTCCTGCAGGGCCTGCAGCTGGTGGACGTGCGCACCCAGCTCTTCGCGGTCGACAGCATGCGCGAGGGGGCGACCGACGACTACGCGCTCGTCCGCGACGCCTGGCTGCAGCGGCGCAAGTACCAGATCTCCGGCGACACCAGGGCGCAGCAGGACGACTCGCTGCCCGACTACCTGCAGGAAGACGTCGCCAACCCGAGCGTGCCGGCCGACGCGATGCCGGTCATGCCGCCCGGCGGCGGCTGACGCCCTAGTTGCCCGGCAGCGCCGGCGGGCTCGCGCCGGCGTCGGCCGGCGCGGCCTCGCCGGGTAACGCGTCCGGCAACGAATCCACGTCGCGCAGGCTGCGCTCGATCGCCCGCGTGCGCACGCCGGTCTGTTCGATCTGCTTGCTCGCCTGGTCGAGCTTCGTCTTCACGTTGTCGAGCACGTCGCCGAGCTTGCCGAACTCGGTCTTGGCCTTCTCGAGGATGCGCCAGACTTCCGCCGAGCGCTGTTCGATGGCGACCGTGCGGAACCCGACCTGCAGGCTCGTCAGCAACGCCAGCAGCGTCGTTGGCCCGGCAATGGTGATGCGCTGCTCGCGCTGCATCGCCTCGAACAGGCCCGGGCGACGCAGGACTTCCGCGTACAGGCCTTCGGTCGGAAGGAACAGCACCGCGAACTCGGTGGTGTGCGGCGCGGCCACGTACTTGCCGCGGATGCGCCTGGCCTCCTCGCGCACGCGCCGCTCCAGCGCGTCGCCGGCGCTGCGCGCCTCGTCCGCGTCGGCGCGCTCCTGGGCGTCGAGCAGGCGCTCGTAGTCCTCGCGCGGGAACTTGGCGTCGATCGGCAGCCAAACCACCGCATCGGCGCTGGAGCCCGGGAATCGCACCGCGAATTCGACGCGCTCGGCGCTGCCGGGAATCGTGGCGACGTTCGAAGCGTACTGGTCGGGCGCGAAGACCTGCTCCAGCAGGCCCGCCAGCTGGACCTCGCCGAAGATGCCGCGCGACTTCACGTTGGTGAGCACGCGCTGCAGCCCGCCGACGTCCGCGGCGAGCTTGGTCATGTCGCCCAGGCCCTGGTGGACCTGCGCCAGCATGCGGGTCACGTTGCCGAAACTCTCCGTCAGCCGCGTCTCCAGCGTCGCGTGCAGCTTCTCGTCGACGGTGGCGCGCATCTGCTCGAGCTTCTGCGCGTTGTCGGCCTGCAGGTCGCGCAGCTTCTGCTCGAGCGTGACCCGCATCTCGCCCAGGCGCTGTTCGTTGCGCTGCGTCAACTCGCGCAGCTGGCTGCCGAGCGCCTCGGCGAAGCGTTGCTGCTGCTCGGCGCCCTCCGTGCGCGCCTTGCGACCGTCGGCGGCGAAGGCCTCGCGCAGGCGATCGAGGCGATCCTCGGTCCGCGCGGCCAGCGCCTCGAGTTGCTGGTTCAGCTCGCCGCGACCGCCGCGCTGTTCCTCGCGCAGGGCCTGCTCCAGCCGCGCGTGCTCGGCCGCCAGGTCCGGCCGCGGCGGCTTGCGCAGCAACAGCACCACCAGCAGCACGATCGCGACCGCGACCGCGGCCAGCAGCAACCCCAGGAGCAGCGTTTCGGTCATGCCGCCAGTGTAAACGCGCGGGTCGCGCACGATGAGACCCGCCCGCCGTCATCCTGCGCACACCGCGCTCCGGCTAGGCTCCGCGGCCATGGGCACCGCGACGCGCCAGCAGGCCAGGCCGCTGTTCCACCGCTACGGCAACCGCAGCGGGCAGTCCGGGGTGACCGGCTACGCGCTGGTCGAGGACGGCATCGCGGTGAGGTTCTCCAGCGGCGCCGTGTACGTCTACGACCGCGGCTGCCCGGGCCGCCTGCACGTCGCCCGCATGAAGCAGCTGGCGCGCGAGGGCGAGGGCCTGGCGACCTACATCGCGCGCCGCGTCGGCCAGCGCTACGCGCGGCGCCTGGAGGGCGGCAGCGAGCCCGCGCACCGCAGGCGGGCGCACGCGTCGCCGGGCAGCGCTCAGTCGAGCACGCGGCAGAACACCGCCTTGAGGTAGCGCGACTCCGGCACGCTCGCCAGGAACGGATGGTCCGGCCCCGCGCCGGCGACCTTGAGCACCTGGATCGTGCGGCCCGAATAGAACGCCGCGCGCCGCAGCATGCCGAGGAACTCGTCCTCGCTCACCAGCCCCGTGCACGAGAACGTCGCGAACAGGCCGCCGGGCGCGACCACGCCCAGCGCCAGCTTGTTCATGTCGAGGTACTTCTTCAGCGCGGGGATGACCTGGTCGCGGTCGCGCGTCATCTTCGCCGGGTCCAGCACCACCACGTCGTAGCGCTCGCCGCGCGCGGCCGCGTCGCGCAGCCACGGGAAGATGTCGGCCTGCACGAAGCGCGGCTTCACCCCGCCGGACGCCGCGTTGAGCTTCGCGTTGCCGCGCGCGATCTCCAGCACGTCCTCGTCGATGTCGATGCCGACGACCTCGCTGGCGCCGCGCACCGACGCGTACACGCCGAAGCCGCCGGTGTTGCAGCACAGGTCGAGCATGCGCTTGCCCGCGACATGCTCCGACAGCCACTGCCGGTTGTCGCGCTGGTCGGCGAAGAAGCCGGTCTTGTGCGCGCCGGCCGGGTCTGCGCGGAAACGGATGCCGTGCTCGGTGACGATGGCCGGCGCGGACGGCCCGCCGCCCTCGCTGTTCCACGTCTTGAAGTCGAACGACT
>JBDZUW010000030.1:0-19693 GCA_040255375.1 Luteimonas sp.
TCGCCCATCCACGCGGTGGCGAACGGGAACAGCGACAGCCAGAACAGCAGGTGCAGGTTCGCCCACAGCGCCCCGCCGGACACGTGCCGCGCCGCCGCCAGCATGTGGTGGTGGTTGTTCCAGTAGATGCCCACGTACACGAAGCTCAGCACGTAGCTGAGCAGCACCGGCCACAGCGGCGCCAGCGCCGCGAACGTCGCCTCGTGCGGCACCTTCAGCTCCAGCACCATGATCGTGATGATGATGGCGATGACGCCGTCGCTGAAGGCCTCGAGCCGGCTCTTGCCCATCCGTGCCTCCAACCTAGTTTTTTTCGCCGCGACTAGAAATAAGAACGCCAAATGCCTGCGCCAACTCAACGGTCGTCCGGCCGCCGCCTATCAAGGCCAAAAACGAAGCGTACTTAACTCGAACAGAAAGACCCAAACGGGGGTTTACAAGAACGAAATCCGTCCAGACAAAATCATCGTTCTCAAGGGAACTCATATATCTAAGCAGCCAGTAAATAACTACCTGCCGGTAGTCCGCCGAGGAGAATCTCCTCGCACCAAACTTCACCTCTAGGAGGACCGGCCCCATCGAAACATCGCCAAGGCCCGTAGACACCCATTGGAATCCTGGAACGCGCGGCGCCGGACTAGGAGGAAAGCCAATATCCCTAGACATCTCTTCGACCATGGCAACCATATTCTGAGCCATTGCGTCGGCAGCAGTCTTATCCGCGTCAGTAAGAATGGTCGGAATTACGGCGTCGTAATGGCGCCGTTGGCGTTCGACAGCCCTACCAAGGCAGACGCCCCAATCTTGCGGCTCCCCATAAATTATCGCCTCTGCAAGCGCGAAACTTAATTCGGAGAGCATCGCCGCCTGCAAGCCGCTCGCCTCCAGAAGAGAGGCATCAACTGGTTCCATCTCAATGTAAGCAGCTTCGCGGTTGAAGTGCGCCACCACACCAGGCGTCAACTGAGGGAATACGGCGTCAAAAATGCCCGGTATATCCCTCGCGACCGTCCGCGGGTCAAACAGCATTCTGGACACGACTGCACCAATCCCGATAGACGGCCGAAAACCTTCTTACGTTCTGTCTTTCGACTCCAAGAGCCCACGAATTTTCCGTGTTGCCTTGAAATTGTCGGCGCAATCCGGCGCCCTCATCACCCATCGAATATGAGGCCAGCCAAACCAATCGCTGACTATCTGCAGTTAACTGCCCCCACCGATTACGCAACATGGTAAATGAGGGACGATCAGACCAATTTCGCCAACAATCGATGCATGCTCTTCGAACGGCTTCTGAGCGCGCTTCTTCATATATGCGGCGAACGAAAACTGCACGGGCCTCAGTCCTGGCAAATCTCAGAGTTCTCAAGTAATGGACGAGGCTTGCTTCCGCCTGAAGCAAATGCGATGAGTGACGAGGGACCCCATCCAACAGTAAATCGATTTGCTCAAAAATATCTGAGAAATCGTCATTTGAACGCAGACTTGAAACACCCCTCATGATTGATGACCAGGAAGCACGGAAGGAATTTAAATTCCCCGCCCCCAGCAAGGTCGCTATTAGCTGCACCGCGACCCCAACATTCTGCAACCTCAAAGTTCTTGCAATTTGCGTCACCAAGAAGGTATCAGGAAGCGATTTTTCCAGCTCCCTGTTGAGCAATTTCTGAACTTGAAGTGATTCAACGGTCTCCCTTAGTGAATCATATTCTTCCACCGCAGTATCGGAATAGGGGTCGAAGTAGACGTCAATTTCCCTAAGCCTGGATGCCTCGCTCTCATCATCTCCAAGCTGAGCTGCGACATAGGCCGCGTAATGCTTTGCAGACAACATTGAAGTCTTGTTTCGACTCAGATTCAGGCCATAGTCGCCGAGTGCGTGAGAAACCTTCGACAATGCAGCATAAGCGGCCTCGCTGGAGGCCGCTACAAGCACATAGTCATCAACGTAACGCGCCCAATTCAAATTCCCAACGGTCAATTCCCGGTCGATCGGGCTTAGCATTAGCTCTGCTAAAGCTCTGGCTCCCTGACCACCCACAGGCAGTCCGAAAGACCGGCCACCAGAACACTTTCCCAATAGACCGACAACTTGCTTTGCTACACGACCATCGCCGAAGAGGTCGGAAAGTTGATTTTCCAAGTAGTGGTGCGAGATGTGCTCGTAGAAGCTGGCTATATCCGTTTGGACAACAACAACACCTTCGTCCGACTCACGCGCGGTGGCCGCGGTTGATCCCCTGAATGCCCGCCATGACGAATTGCGGTCGAACAACTCTTCACCGCCGTCAGGCACAAATCTATAGGACCACGCTGCGGCGCTTCGTTGGGGTGCCAAGGCCTCAGCTACCGCCACACCCAATCCATTCAAATAGAGATTCCAGAACGGATGGATTTTAGTTGCCGCGCGAAATCCAGAGGGGCCCGCAGGTGCAAGCAGCCTTTCGTTGTAAACAGTTATTCCGGAAATTCGATTCTTGTTATTTTCGACACTATCTGCCTCAAGTTGGCGAAAGTAATCGAATGCGATTTCGGCCAACTCTTGCTGATTGTCCGCGATGAAACGGGTGTCGATATCAAATGGCAACATATCGTTGTCGCCATGCGCAGCAATGTCCGCGGCGGCTCGAATGAAGTGATCAAGTATCACTGGCATTGCTTTTCCCACATTGCTGCGTCTCCTTGCCTGCGATCAAAGCATCGGAAGATCTAACGCCATTTCCTGGGCGCACTGCTTCGCGATGTCGTAACCAGCGTCGGCATGCCGCATCACCCCAGTCCCCGGATCGTTCCAAAGCACCCGCGCTATCCGCGCATCCGCCGCCTCGGACCCGTCGCACACGATCACCACGCCGGAGTGCTGCGAATACCCCATCCCCACGCCCCCACCATGGTGTAACGAAACCCAGGTGGCCCCACCGGCCACGTTCAACATGGCGTTGAGCAGCGGCCAGTCGGACACGGCGTCGGAGCCGTCCTTCATCGCCTCGGTCTCGCGGTTGGGCGAGGCCACGCTCCCGCTGTCCAGGTGGTCGCGGCCGATCACGACCGGCGCCTTCAGCTCGCCGTTGCGGACCATCTCGTTGAAGGCCAGGCCGAGCTTGTGGCGCTGGCCCAGGCCGACCCAGCAGATCCGCGCGGGCAAGCCCTGGAAACTGATGCGCTCGCGCGCCATGTCGAGCCAGCGGTGCAGGTGCGGGTCGTCGGGGATCAGTTCCTTGACCTTGGCATCGGTCTTGTAGATGTCCTCGGGGTCGCCCGACAGCGCGACCCAGCGGAACGGGCCGACGCCGCGGCAAAACAGCGGGCGGACGTAGGCGGGCACGAAGCCGGGGAAGTCGAACGCGTTCCTGCAGCCTTCGTCGAAGGCCATCTGGCGGATGTTGTTGCCGTAGTCGAAGGTCGGCACGCCCATCTGCTGGAACGCGAGCATCGCCTCGACGTGCACGCGCATGGACTTCTTCGCAGCGTCGCGCACGCGGTCCGGCGCGGACTTCTGCTCGGCGAGCCACTGCTCCACCGTCCAGCCCAGCGGCAGGTAGCCGTGCACGGGATCGTGCGCGGAGGTCTGGTCGGTGACGGCGTCCGGCCGCACGCCGCGGCGCACGAGCTCGGGCAGCACGTCGGCGGCGTTGCCGAGCAGCGCGATCGACTTCGCTTCGCCGGCTGCGGTGTACTTCGCGATGCGCGCCAAAGCATCGTCGAGGTCCGAAGCCTGCTCGTCCACATACCGCGTCTTCAGCCGGAAATCGATGCGCGACTGCTGGCACTCGATGGTCAGCGAGCACGCGCCCGCCAGCGACGCGGCCAGCGGCTGCGCGCCGCCCATGCCGCCGAGGCCCGCCGTCAGGATCCAGCGCCCCTTCAAATCACCGCCGTAATGCTGGCGCCCCATCTCGACGAAGGTCTCGTACGTGCCCTGCACGATGCCCTGCGAGCCGATGTAGATCCACGAGCCGGCCGTCATCTGGCCGTACATCATCAGGCCCTTGCGGTCGAGCTCGTTGAAGTGCTCCCACGTCGCCCAGTGCGGCACCAGGTTGGAGTTGGCGATCAGCACGCGCGGCGCGTCGGGGTGCGTGGGGAACACGCCGACCGGCTTGCCGGACTGCACCAGCAGCGTCTCGTTGTCGCCGAGCTCCTTGAGCGTGGCGATGATCGCGTCGTAGCACTCCCAGTTGCGCGCGGCGCGGCCGATGCCGCCGTACACCACCAGCTCCGCCGGGTTCTCGGCCACCTCCGGGTCCAGGTTGTTCTGGAGCATGCGGAACGGGGCCTCGGTCAGCCAGGACTTGCAGCTGAGCGTGGTGCCGCGCGGGGCGCGGATGTGGCGCGTGGGGTCGTTGCGGTTGGACATGGGGCGGGCCGTGTTGCGACGTGAAGGCCCGATTATGCGTCGCGCCCGGCGGCGCTCCTATCAAACTTTTCATTGCAAAGTACTTGACAGCGGCGCCGGGACGGCGCTGAATCGGCAGCCATGAGCCGACCCCTCCGCGTGGACCGCCCCGACTCCCCCGTCTCGCTGCACCAGCGCGCGATGGAGGACCTCCGTTTCATCCGCCGCACCATGGAACGCTCCAGCGCCTTCACCGCCGTGCCCGGCTGGGGCGGCGTGGCGATCGGCGCGGTCGCCCTGCCCGCCGCGTGGCTGGCCTCGCTGCAGCCGACGCCGCAGCGCTGGCTCGCGGTGTGGATGGGCACGGCGGTCGTCGCGGCGGTCATCGCGGCGGTGACGCTGTCGCTGAAGGCGAAGCGCTTCGGCGCGCCGCTCGCCTCGGGCCCGGGGCGCAAGTTCCTGATGAGCTTCCTGCCGCCGGTGGGCGTGGCGGTGGCGCTGACGTTCGCGCTGTTCCCGCACGGCGCCACGGCGTTCCTGCCGGGGCTGTGGATGCTGGCCTACGGCGCTGCGGTCATCTCCGCCGGCACGTTCTCCGTGGGCGCGGTGCCGCTGATGGGCATCGGCTTCATGTGGCTCGGCACGCTCGCGCTGGCGACGACGCCGGCCTGGGCCGACGCGTGGATGGCGGCGGGCTTCGGCGGGCTGCACATCGGCTTCGGGCTGGTGATCGCGAGGCGGCACGGTGGCTAGGCCCGCGAAACGCGAGGCGCCTGCGGCGAAGCCCGCGGCTTCCGATGGCGACGCGACCGCGGCGAAGCGCCGGGCCGCCGCGACGGCGGTCGCCGCTCGCAACGATGGGCGCAACGACACACAGTCGGCCGTCGACCTCGACCGCATCATCCACGAGCGCGTCCGCCTGGCCATCGTCAGCGCGCTCGCCGGCGCGCCCTCGCTCACCTTCAACGAGCTCAAGGCGCTGCTCGAGATCACCGACGGCAACCTCAGCGTGCACGCGCGCAAGCTGGAGGAAGCGGGCTTCATCGCCTGCGACAAGACCTTCGTCGACCGCATGCCGCGCACCGCGTACCGCCTCACCCCCGCCGGGCGCAAGGCGCTCGATGCCTACCTGGCCCACATGGAAGCGCTGATCCAGCGCGTCCGCGAACACTGAGGACGACGATGAACGCAACCCTGCCCTCGCTCGATGCGCGCGCCCTCGCCACCGATGCGCTGGCGTACTGGGAGCCGCGCCGCCTGGCGTACAACGCGATGCTGCTCGCGGTGGTGCTCGCCACCCGCTTCCTCGAGCCGGGCGGCCCCGCGCAGGCCTTCTCGTTCGAGATGGCGCAGCAGCTGTTCCTGCTCGCGGTGCTGGCGAACGTGGCCTACTGCGCGGCCTACCCGGCCGACCTGTTCGTCCAGGCGTCCGGCTTCCGCGATGCCTGGCGGCAGCGGCGCTGGGGCCTGCTGCTGGTCGGCATGGCGTTCGCCGCGATCCTCGCCCACTTCATTTCGCGCGGGCTGTTCGGCTTCGGCGGCTGAACGGGCCGGCGGCTCCCTGCGCCGCGGGAACCCTGCGATCATGGCGCGGTCCAACCCGCCCCATGCAGGAGTACCGCCATGAAGAAGTGGATGCTCACCCTCGCGATCGGCCTGGCGCTGCCCGCCGCGGCCTCGGCCCAGGCCATGGATCACGCCGCCCACCACTCCGCGCAGGCCGCCGCCGCGCCCGCTGCGCTGCCTGCCAACGTCGCCGCGGCCCTCGCCGACCCGGCGCGCAGCGATGACGCGCAGGACGACGCGCGCCGCCACGGCGGCGAGCTCGTCGCCTTCGCCGGCGTGAAGCCCGGCGACACCGTGGTCGAACTGATCCCCGGCGGCGGCTACTTCACCCGCATCTTCGCCAAGGCCGTCGGCGCCGAAGGCAAGGTCTACGCGGTGTGGCCGACCGAGTACGACGAGAACACCGACAAGCTGCAGGCCGTCGCCGACGCCTACGGCAACATCGAAATCCTGAAGCAGTCGGCGGCGCAGCTGTCCGTGCCCGCGCAGGCGGACGTGGTGTTCACCTCGCAGAACTACCACGACTATCCCGACAAGTTCATGGGCCCCGTCGACCTCGCGGCCTTCAACAAGCAGGTGTTCGACGCGCTCAAGCCCGGCGGCGTGTACGTCGTCGTCGACCACGCGGCGGAAGCGGGTTCCGGCCTGCGCGATACCGAGACGCTGCATCGCATCGATCCCGACCTCGTGAAGCAGCAGGTCGAGGCCGCGGGCTTCAGGTACGCAGGCGAGAGCGACGTGCTGCGCAATCCCGCCGACGACCACACCCTCAAGGTGTTCGACAAGTCGATCCGCGGCAAGACCGACCAGTTCGCCTACAAGTTCGTGAAGCCATGACCCGATTCGTGACCCTGGGCCTGGCCGCGCTGCTCGCGACCGGCCCCGCCTTCGCGGCGAAGCCCGCGCCCGCGCCCGCCGACAGCCAGCCGGCGCTGCCGCACACGATGCCCACCCGCTTCGACCAGCTGCGCTTCTTCGTGCAGGCGAAGGCGCCCGGCGGCGCGACGCTCGACCTCGTCACCGACACCGCCGGCGGCACCAACCTCAGCACGCTCGGCGCGACCAAGCTCGGCCTTCCGTTCACGATGCCCGCCGATCCGCGCCGCGAGTCCGCGGGCAATGCGGCGTGGCCGCGTTTCGCCGGCGCGTGGTTCCCCGCGCCGCGCGAGGACGGCGGCAAGGTGGAAGTGCCGATCCTCGTCCCGCCGCGCGGCGTCGCGATCGACGGCATGCTCGGCGCACGCTGGTTCGCCGACCGCACCTGGGAGTGGGATTACCGCGCCGGCACGCTGCGGCTGCTGCCGAAGGGCGCGTTGCCGAAGCTGGCGCCGGAACACGTGATCGACATGCATTTCAGGACGGACAGGAAGAACAGCCAGGCGACCGGCTTCGCGCGCATCCCGGCGCGCATCGAGGGCACCGACCTGCAGTTCCTGTTCGACACCGGCGCCACGTTCCGGCTCGGCAAGACCGCGGCGACCCAGCTCGGCGACGTCGCCGTGCGCGAACGTGCGGGCAGCTTCATCGCGCTCGGCGTGATGAAGGCCTGGCACGAGCGCCATCCGGACTGGCCGTTCGTCGCGCGCGGCGACTCCGGCGCGCCGATGATCCGGGTACCTGACGTGGAGATCGCCGGCTGGCACACGGGACCGGTGTGGTTCTCGGCGCGTGCGGACCGCGCGTTCAACGAGTACCTGGAAGCGGTCGTCGACAAGCCGGTGGACGGCGCACTCGGCGGCAACGCGTTCGCGACGTTCCGCATCACCGCCGACTACCCGTCGGGGAAGCTCGCCTTCGAGCAGCTGGTGCCGCCGCCCGCCGACTGAGCGGGCGGTTCAGGACGCCGGGCAGGCCTGGCGCGTCGCGATCAGGTTCGCGATCTCGTCGGCGGTGGCCGGCACCGTGGCTTCGCCGGCGCCGCCGTCGAACACCACGTGCCATTGGCCGTCGCCGTCGCGCAGCCAGGTCGAGATGAAGCGACCGCGGCGATAGCGCTTCTCGACCGGCGCGGCCGGGTTTTCCATCCAGAACGGGCCGCGCGACAGCGCGACCGCGCCGTTCGCGCCCACGTCCACGCTGTCGGGATACCAGCGCAGCACGATGTCCTTGCCGGCGATGATGCCGGCCCAGTCCGCGGCGATCGCGTCCGCGCCGCGCGTGGCGCGCTTGCCGCTGATGAACACCGCATCGGGATGCAGGTAGCCGGCGAACGCGGCGGCGTCGTGGTCGGCGACCGACTGCGCGAAACCGGCCTCGCGCGCCCAGACGGCGCATGCGTCCGAGGCGGGCGCGGCGGCGGCCGCCGCCGGGGGATCCTGCGCCGGCGCGGCGAGCGCGGCGAGCGGGGCGAGCAGGAAGAACAAACTCGGCAAAGCGATCCCACGGCGCATGGCAGCCCCCCCGGAAAGTGATGTTCCGAGCTTATCATCGGGCCATGCACAGCTCCCATCCAGCCCGCCGGTTCGCCAGACTCGGCACACTCCTTTCCTTCCTCGCCTTCCTCGGCGCCTGCACGACGCTGCCGCACGACGAGCCGGGCGCGCCCGCGCCCGCGGTGCTGCTGGTGTCCATCGACGGGCTGCGCGCCGACGTCGTCGGCACCGGCATCATGCCCACGCTCGATGCGCTGGCCGCGCGCGGCGTGCACGCGGACTGGATGACGCCGTCGTATCCGTCGCTCACGTTCCCCAACCACTACGCGCTGGTGACGGGCTTGCGGCCGGACCACCACGGCATCGTCAACAACACCATGCGCGACCCCGTGCTGGGCGCGTTCTCGCTCCGCGACCGCGCGGCCGTCGAGGATCCGCGCTGGTGGGGCGGCACGCCGGCATGGGTGACGCTGCAGCGCCACGGCGGCCACGCGGCGACGATGTTCTGGCCCGGTTCGGAAGCGCCGATCGGCGGCATGCATCCGGACGAGTGGCGGCGCTTCGATGGCGCGATGCCGAACAGCGCGCGCGTCGACACCGCGCTCGACTGGCTCGCGCGCACCGATGCGAAGCGGCCGACGTTCGTGACGCTGTACTTCGACCAGGTGGACCACGAGGGACACGGCTACGGTCCGGGCTCGCCGCAGGTGATGCAGGCGGAAGCCGGCGTGGACGAGGCGCTCGCGCGGCTGGTCGCCGGCCTCGACGCGCGCGGCCTGCGCGACCGCGTGGACGTGATCGTGGTGTCCGACCACGGCATGGGCCGGGTGATGCCCGGGCAGCTCGAATTCCTCGACGACCTGCTCGCGGCGAAAGGGCTGCCCCTGGCCGCGATCGACGTGGTGAGCCGCGGCACCGCCGTCGGCGTCGCACCCGCGGCCGGCGCCGACGTCGCCGCGGTCGAGGCGGCGCTGCTCGGGCGCCATGCGCATTCCGGATGCTGGCGCAAGGCGGACGTCCCGGCGCGCTGGCACTACGGCACGCATCCGCGCGTGCCCGCGATCGTGTGCCAGGCCGACATCGGCTGGGTGCTGACCACGCGACCGGACGATGCGCCGGAGGGCGCGCCCGACGGCCGCGAGGCCATGGAGCACGCCCGGGGCGCGCATGGCTACGCGCCGGAATCGCCGGAGATGCGCGCGGTGTTCGTGGCCGACGGGCCGCGCATCGCCGACGGCAAGCGGCTCGCGCCATTCGACAACGTGGATGTCTATCCGCTGCTGATGCGGCTGCTCGGCGTGCCGGCCGAACCGAACGACGGCGACCCGGCGGCCCTGCTGCCGGCGCTCGCACCGGGGCGCTGAACGGCCCGGGCATCCATGTCCGAATCCGGCGAGTCGGCACCCTGCGGCGGTGCTAGCCTGCTCGCATGGATGCCCTCGCCGCCCCTGCCGCCCCCGCGCTGCCATCGCCGGAAGTCTGCGAGCGCGCGCGGCTGAGCCGCGATGCGCGCTTCGACGGCGTGTTCTTCACCGCGGTCCGCAGCACCGGCATCTACTGCCGCCCGGTCTGCCCGGCGCCGACGCCGAAGCGCGCGAACGTCGCGTACTACGGCAACGCCGCGGCCGCCGAGGCCGCCGGCTTCCGGCCCTGCCTGCGCTGCCGCCCCGAGCTGTCGCCGGGCGACGGCGCGTGGCGGCGCGGCGACGCGGCGGTGGCGCGCGCGCTGAAGCTGATCGACGACGGCCTGCTCGCGGAGCAGCCGCTGTCCGCGCTCGCCGAGCGCGTGCACCTGGGCGAGCGCCAGCTGCGGCGCCTGTTCGTCGAGCGCCTCGGCGCGCCGCCGATCGGCGTGCACGGCACGCGCCGGCTGCTGTTCGCCAAGCAGCTGCTCACCGAGACCGCGCTGCCGATCACCGACGTCGCGCTCGCCGCCGGCTTCGGCAGCCTGCGCCGCTTCAACACCACGTTCCGCGAGGCCTACCGCATGGCGCCGCGCGACCTGCGCAAGCGACCGGCCGCGCGCGATGCAGGCGACGGGCTGGTGCTGCGGCTCGGCTACCGGCCGCCGTACGACTTCGCCGCGATGCTCGCGTTCCTGCGCGGGCGCGCGCTGCCGGGCGTGGAGCACGTGGACGACACGAGCTACGCGCGGGTGATCGCGCCGCAGCCGGGCGATGCCGGTGCTGCGGGCGCCGCAACGGGCGGCGCGGCGGCATGGCTGCGCGTTTCCGAGTGGCCGGGCGGCGAACATGCGCTGCGCCTCGAACTGCACGGCGCGGCGCCGACGCGCCTGGTCGGCATCGTCAACCGGCTGCGGCGCATGTTCGACCTCGATGCGGATCCGCAGGCGATCGCCGCGGTGCTGTCGCGTTCGCCGCGGCTGAAGCCGCTCCTGAAGCGCCATCCCGGCGCGCGCCTGCCCAGCGGCTGGGAAGGGTTCGAGATCGCGGTACGCGCGGTCGTCGGGCAGCAGGTCAGCGTCGCCGCGGCGCGCACGGTGGTGGCGCGGCTGGCGCAGCGCTTCGGCACGGCGCTGGAGACGCCGATCGCCGCGGGCACGCCGCAACCCGTCCTGACGCACCTGTTCCCCACGCCGGAAGCGCTGGCCGATGCCGATCTCTCCAGCGTCGGCCTCACCCGCGCGCGCGCCGACACGATCCGCGGCGTCGCGCGCGCGCTGCTCGACGGCCGCGTCGACTTCCGGCCCGAGCGCACCCTCGAGGAGTTCGTCGCGCGCTGGGTCGCCCTGCCCGGCATCGGCCCGTGGACCGCGCAGTACATCGCGCTGCGCGCCCTTGGCCATCCGGACGCGTTCCCGGCCGAGGACCTGGTACTGCAGCGCGCGTTGCCCGGCGACGGCAGCCGGCTGACGGCGAAGGCGCTCGCCGCCCACGCCGAAGCGTGGCGCCCGTGGCGCGCCTACGCCGTGATCCTGCTCTGGCGCGACGGCATGCCCGCGCCCGCCCCCGCACTTCGCAAGAGGACGCAACGATGAACCAGGCCACCGTCACGTACAGCGTCGTCGACAGCCCCGTCGGCCCGCTCCTGCTCGCCGCCGACGACGCGCACCTGCAGGTGCTGGAATTCGAGACGCCCGCGCATCCGGCGAAGCGCGGCGCCCACTGGCGCGAGGGCCGCAACGCCATCATCGACGTGGCGCAGCGCCAGCTCGACGAATACTTCGCCGGCAAGCGCCGCGACTTCGACCTGCCGCTCGCGCCGCAGGGCACCGAGTTCCAGCGCGGCGTGTGGTGGGCGCTGGCGGACATCCCGTACGGCGCGACGATCAGCTACGCGCAGCTCGCCAGCCGCGTCGGCAAGCCGACCGCGACCCGCGCGGTGGGCGCCGCGAACGGCCGCAACCCGCTGTCGATCGTGCTGCCCTGCCATCGCGTGATCGGCGCCGACGGCAGCCTCACCGGTTACGGCGGCGGCCTGCCGATCAAGACCTTCCTGCTCACGCTGGAAGGCGCGATGCCGGGAACGCCGGCGCTCCTGTAGCGCGGAACCGGTGACCTACAGCAGGGTCGCCATCGCGGCGCGATAGCGCGCGGCGATGGCGTCGCGGTCGCGGTGGCGGCCGTCGGCGACCACGCGCGTGCCGGCGACATGGACCTCGCGCACCAGTGGCCGGTTGCCGCTGAAGATCCAGCGGTCGGCGATGTCCCCGGGCGTCGCGCCCGCGAACTGCGGCGCTTCGGCATCGAGCACGACGCTGTCGCCTTCGCAACCGAGGCCCGTCGCGTTCGCGGCGCTCGCGTGCACCGCATCGAGCAGGGTCGCGCCGACGCTCGGCGAGCCTGGCCGCACGACGATGTTGCGATGGTGCGTCGCCAGCCGCTGCCCGTATTCCAGCCAGCGCAGCTCTTCCACCGGCGACACGGACACCTGCGAATCCGAGCCGATGCCGATCGCGCCGCCGGCGTCGAGGAACGCGCGCAGCGGGAACAGCCCGTCGCCGAGGTTGGCCTCGGTGGTGGGGCAGATCGCGACGGTGGCGCCGCTGCGGGCGATGCCCTCGACCTCGGCGGGTTCGAGATGGGTGGCATGCACCAACGTCCAGCGCGCGTCGACCTCGGCGTTGCCGAGCAGCCATTCGACCGGCCGCGCGCCGCGCAGGGCCAGGCTGTCCTGCACCTCGCCGAGCTGTTCCGCGACGTGGATGTGCACCGGCATGTCGCGCGGCAGCGCCGCCAGCACCGCGCGCATCGCGTCCGGCGGCACCGCGCGCAGGCTGTGCAGCGCGCAGCCCACGCGCAGCGACGCATCCTCGTCGGCGCGCAGCGCGTCGACCAGCCCCAGGAATGCGTCGACGTCGTGGGCGAAACGCCGCTGCCGCTCGCCGAGCGGGCGTCCGTCGAAGCCGCCGGTCATGTACAGCACCGGCAGCAGCGTCAGCCGGATGCCGGTGTCCCATGCCGCGCGCATCAGCGCGCGCGACATCGCGGCCGGATCGTCGTATGGCCGGCCATCGGGCCGGTGGTGCAGGTAGTGGAACTCGCACACCGTCGTGTACCCGGCCTCGAGCATCTCCGCATACAGCTGCGACGCGACCGCATGCAGCGTGTCCGGGTCGAAGCGCCCGGCCATGCGGTACATCGTCTCCCGCCAGGTCCAGAAGCTGTCGCCGGGATCGGTCTGGCGCTCGGCCAAGCCCGCCATCGCGCGCTGGAACGCGTGCGAATGCAGGTTGGCGATGCCGCGCAGGGCGAAGGGATCGTTCGGGGTCCGCATGGGGCCATTCTCCCCTCGCGGCGCCCGCAATGCGACAATCCCGCGCATGCCCGGAGCCACCCGCCACGCGCAGGCACCACGCTGGGACGGCCTGGCCGTCGGCGTTTCGCTGGCCACGCTGGACGGCGAAGGCTACGGCGCCATCGCCGACGGCGCGCTGGCCTGGCGCGACGGCCGCATCGCCTGGGTCGGCAGGCGCGACGAACTGCCCGAGGGCGCCGTCGCGGACAACCGCCTGGACTTCGGCGGCGGCTGGATCACGCCGGGCCTGGTCGACTGCCACACCCACCTGGTCTTCGCGGGCGACCGCGCCGGCGAATTCGAGATGCGGCTGCAGGGTGCGAGCTACGAGGCGATCGCGCGCGCCGGCGGCGGCATCCTGTCGACCGTGCAGGCGGTGCGCGCCGCGGACGAGGACGCGCTGCTCGCGCAATCGCTGCCCCGCGCGCGCGCCCTGCTGCGCGACGGCGCGACCACGCTCGAGGTCAAGTCGGGCTACGGGCTGGACCACGACGCCGAGCGGAAGATGCTGCGCGTCGCGCGCCGCATCGGCGACGAGCTCGGCATCGGCGTGCGCACGACCTACCTCGGCGCGCACGCGCTGCCGCCGGAGTTCGCGGGCAATGCCGACGGCTATGTCGCGGCGGCGATCGAGTGGCTGGTGCGCCTGCACGAGGATCGCCTGGTCGACGCGGTGGACGCCTTCTGCGAAGGCATCGGCTTCACGCCGGCGCAGACACGCCGCATGTTCGAGGCGGCGTCCGCGCTGGGCCTGCCGGTGAAGTTGCACGCGGACCAGCTCAGCGACCTGGGCGGCGCCGCGCTCGTGGCGGAATACCGCGGCCTGTCGGCCGACCACATCGAGCACACGGACGAAGCCGCCGTTCGCGCGATGGCCGCGGCCGGCACCGTCGCGGTGCTGCTGCCCGGCGCCTTCCATGTGCTGCGGGAGACGAAACTGCCGCCGCTCGACGCGCTGCGCGCGCACGGCGTGCCGATGGCCGTGGCCACCGACTGCAACCCGGGCACCTCGCCGCTGCTGTCGTTGCGCCAGGCGATGCAGCTCGCGTGCACGCATTTCCGGCTCACGCCGGAGGAAGCGCTGCGCGGCGCGACGGTCAACGGCGCGCGTGCGCTCGGGCTAGGGGATCGTGGCGTGCTGCGCGCCGGGATGCGCGCGGACTTCGTGCACTGGGAAATCGCGCAGCCGGCGGAACTCTGCTACTGGCTGGGCGGCGACCTCGCCGGCGCCGTGTTCGCGGGCGGCCGGCGGGTGGCCTGACGCTGCGGAGCCGCGCTCCGCAGCCTCGCGGCTTCGATCGAAGCGGTTACTTGGCCGCGGTCTTCTTCGCGACGGCCTTCTTCGCCGGCGCCTTGCTCACGCTCTTCGTCGCGGCCTTCTTCGCGACCGGCGCGGCGGTCGTGCCGGCGGCCTTCGCGGCGGCGCGCGGGCGCGCGTTGCCGTAGCTGGCGTTGTAGCGCTTGCCCTTCGCGGTCTTCCTGTCGCCCTTGCCCATCTCGTGCTCCTGTGCGGTGTCGTGCGGCCACGGAACGGGCCGAGGGCGCGATTTTAACCCGGCTGGTGCGCGCAATGGGCGCCGTGGACGTGGCCGTGGTTGAGCCGCAGGTTGGCGACGTGGGCGAGCCCGACCAGCGTTCCGCCGATGGTCATCACGATCGCATGCGGCACCAGGGCGTGGTGCAGCGGCTCGTAGCCGCTGCCGAGCCACAGGGCCGCCAGGCCCGGCAGCAGCATCCACAGCGCGCGCACGGCGCGATGGCGCAGGTAGCCCCAGACCATGGTGAACAAGCCGAGGAGCGTGGCGAAGAGCACGAAGCCCCGCTCAAACCCGTCGCCCAGCCACGCCGCGACGCCCAGCGACGGCAGCAGGGTGATCGCCGCCGGCAGCACCGCGCAGTGGGCAGCGCAGAGCAGCGAACCGGTGGCGCCGAGGCGGTCGAGCAGCGAGGGCGGGCGGGCGTTCATGACCGTTATATTGTAACAGTAACGCGTGCGCGCCGGATGAAGGCCGGCCAGTCTGCGCGTGCGTGGCTCAGCGCCGCGCCGCCGGCAGGGCCTGCGCGGCCAGCGCCACGGCCGCCAGGGTCCAGACGATCATCGCCCCGCTCGGCAGGTCCAGCACCGCCGACAGCACCAGGCCGAGGACATAGCCGGCCACGCCGATGCCGTAGGCCAGCGCCAGGCGGCCCCTGCCCTGCATCGCCGCCGTCGCCAGCGCGGGCACGATCAGGCTGGCGAACACCAGGTAGACGCCGACCAGCTGCACCGACACGGTGATCGCCAGCGCGAACAGCCCGTAGAACCACACCCCGGACAGTTGCCCGCGCCGCCACGCCATCACCCCGAGCAGCGCCGCGGACAGCAGCGCCGGGAACACGAGCTGCGGATAGCCCACCCACAGGATCTGCCCGACCAGCAGGTCCTTGAGGTGTTCGCCGCCCTGCGGATTGTTCGCGAGCAGCAGCAGGCCGCCGGTCGCCGCGAGCACGAACAGCGTGCCGATCAGCGGTTCCTGGCGTTCGGGCCAGCGCTTGTCGGTCCACGCCAGCAGGCCGGCGCCCGCGAGCGCCGCGACCGCGGCCGCGACCTGCGTGCCGTACGCGCCGCCGTGGTCGCCATGCCCGTCGAAGCCGAGGAACTGCGCGAGGATCACGCCGAGCCCCGCGATCTGCGCGATCGCAAGGTCGATGAAGATGATGCCGCGCGACAGCACCTGCCGCCCGAGCGGCACGTGCGTGGACAGCACGATCAGGCCGGCGACGCAGGCCGGCCCGAGGATCGCGATGTCGAGGCCTTCCCAGTTGGGCGTCACTTGGCGACCGCCAGCAGCTTGGCGAGCGTGGAATCGAACAGCCCGAACAGGTCCTTCGACTGCGCGTCGCCGCCGACCGAGAACGGCAGCGTTACCGCGGGCACGCCGGTGCGCTGGCTGAGCCAGTCGGCGGGCTTCGGATCCTGGTACGCGGCGCGGATGATCGCGAGCGTGTTGGAGGACTTGGTCGCCGCCACCAGCTGCGACATGTGCGCGGCCGTCGGCGGCACGCCGGGCTTCGGCTCGAGCGCGCCGATCTGCTTCATGCCGAGCCAGTCGAGCAGGTACACCCAGCTGATGTGGTGCACGACGACGTTGCGCCCGCGCAGCGGCGCGGCCTCCGCCTTCCACTTCGCCATCGCGGCGAGCCAGCGTTTCTCGAAGTCGGCGCCGCGCGCCCGGTAGGTCGCGGCGTTCGCGGGATCGAGTTCGGCGAGGCGCTCGCCGAGGCGGCGCGCGATGATCAGCACGCGGCGCGGATCCATCTGCACGTGCGGATTGCCGTCGGGATGGACGTCGCCGTAGGCGCGGTCGAGCGCGGTCGGCTTCTCCAGCGTCTTCACCTGCGAGGCGGCCATGAACGAGCCGGGGCCCGAAGCGATCTTCGTGTTGCCGGACTGGCGCACGAGTTGCGGCAGCCAGCCCACCTCGAGCCCGGCGCCGGTGCACACGGCGAGGTCCGCGCTGCGCACCTTCGCGATCAGGCTCGGCTTCGCCTCGATGACGTGCACGTCCTGCAGCGCGGTGGTGGCGACGTCCAGGTCGACCTTGTCGCCGGCCAGCTCGGTGACCAGCGCACCCCACTCGGGTTCGCAGGCGAAGACCTTCAGCTTCGCGTGCGCGGGGGCGGATGCGGCGGCGAACGCGGCGGCGAGCAGCAGCGCGGAGGCGATGGCGGGCTTCATGCGTGGATCCTCAGAACTTGTGGGCGCCGTGCGCGCCGAGGCTGGCCTGGTACTGCAGGACGATGGCGTTGTCGGCGGCGAAGGGATTGGGCCGCTCGCGGCTCAGCTGCAGGCGCACCAGGCTGAACTCGCTGTTGCGCCACGTCGCTTCGAGCGTGTGGCGGTCGGGATCGAAGGCGCTGGCGAACGGGCCGTCGTTCGCCGCCCACAGGCGGTCGTAGCGGTAGCCGATGTCCCAGGTGCGGTTGAGGCGGTACACGCCTTCGACGTAGGCGCCGCGGCGCTTGCCGGACCAGGGCGCGACGATGCTTGTGTCGACGGGGTCGACGACGATGCCGTCACGGTCGTCGACGAGGTATTCGCCGCGCAGGGTGATGCCGCCGTCCTTGAAGTTGCCCTGCGGCGCCCACTTCCACGTCGCGTCGGCGACGAGCACCGTGGCGTCGCCGGCGAAGCCGTCCTCGCCGCCGGCCGTGCGCGTCTTCAGCACGGAGACGCCGGCGAGCCATGCATTCTCCGGGCCGACATCGCCGCCGGCGTGCGCGAACAGCGTGCGCGTGCCAAGGCCGTTGCGCTGCGCGCCGCCGGCCGGGAACGCGTCGCCCCGGAACACTTCGCCGCCGACCTCGAGGAACGTCGACGTCGGCGCGACCCAGCGCAGCTGCACGCCGTCGTCGCCGTACTGCCCGCCGAGGAACGCCTGGTACGCGAGCGGCCGGCCGAAGAAATTGTCGGTGTGCAGATGGTGGCTGTTGAGGTAGCCGACGTTGGAGTAGAAGCGGCCCGCGCGCACCGCGAGTCCGTGCGGCAGCGCGGTGGTGTCGATGTAGGCCTCCTCGACGCCGACGTGGTCCTCGCCGTCCTCGCTTTCGATGGCGAGCGTGAGCTGGCCGTAGAACTTGTCGTCGATGTTCGCGGCGAACGACATCTCGCTCTCGCCGAGCGAGAAGCCGCGCGCACCGGGACCGGCCTCGCCCGCCAGCGGGAAGCCGCTGCGTTCGAACGCGTCGGGATCCAGCGAATGCCGCGCCATGCTGCCGTTGAGGATGAGGCTGATGGCGGGGTTGAAGGCGTTCGCGCCGCTGCCGCCAGAGGCGCCGGCGCCCTCCGGCGCCGCGAGCGTGGACGCGGCGGCGACATCCGCACCCGCGGCCATGGGGGCGGACGCAACGTCCCCGTCGTCGGCCGCGAGCGCTTCGAGGTCGTCGCCGCTGTCGGCGGCGGCCGCTTCCGCCGGGGCGGCAGCCGCGGTCGCGGTGTTCGCCGTCACGACCGGCGTCGAGCCGATCACCGTCCCGGCGCGGGTATGCCCGCTGCCTTTCAGGGCGCGTAGCTCCGCCTCGAGCGCGGTGATGCGGGCTTCGAGCGCGGCGATCCGCTGCGCCTCGGTCGTGGCGACCGCGGCCTCCTGCGGCGCCGCCTGGGCCAAGACCGGGAGGGACGGGAGGGCCGCCAGCAGGGCGAGGCCGAGTGCGGATCGCTTCATCGGGGGAGGATATGGCCAGGAAAGTTATAACATAACAATTCCGGCCGGCCGGTCAACATGACCGATGGCATGGCTACGCGGGGTCGCCAGCCCTCCCGGGCGTGGCGGAACGGCGGCTCAGCCGCTGCAGCGGGCGCAGAGCCCGTGCACTTCCAGGGTCTGCGCCTGCGGGACGAAGCCCAGCGCGCGGGCGCGCTCGTCCAGGGCCGCGACCACGGCCCGGTCCTCCAGCTCCACCGCCGAATGGCAGCGGTCGCAGATCAGGAACGGCACCGAGTGCTGCGCCGTGTTCGGGTGGTGGCAGGCCACGAAGGCGTTCACCGACTCGAGCTTGTGGATGAAACCGTTCGCCAGCAGGAAATCCAGCGCGCGATACACCGTCGGCGGCGCGGCGGCGCCCACGCCTTCGTCGGCGGCGCCGGCGGGCTTGAGCATCTCGAGCAGGTCGTAGGCCTTCACCGGTCGGCCCGCGTCGGCGATCAACCCGAGCACGCGCGCGCGCACCGGCGTCAGCCGCAGCCCGCGCGCATGGCACGCGGCCTCGACCGCGGCGACGAAATCGGCGGCGCCGTGGACGTGGTGCTTCGGGTCGGTGCAGCCGCTCTTGCCCATGGGCGGATGCTACGCCGGGATGCGCGCCAGCGCCGCGTCGATGCGCGCGAGCGCCTCGTCGCGGCCGCACAGGTAGACGGTCTGGCCGATGTCGGGGCTGACCTGGGTGCCCGTGATCGCCACCCGCATCGGCTGCGCGATCTTGCCCATGCCGAGGCCGGCGGCCTCGGCGGCGGCCTTCAGCGCGTCGCCGATCGCTTCCGGCGTCCATCCGGGCAGCGCCGCGATGCGCGCGCGCGCATCGGCCAGCGGCGCGCGCGCTTCCGGCTTGAGGTGCTTCGCGACCGCGGCCTCGTCGTAGTCCGTGAGCGGCCCGAACCACACCGCCGACTTCTCCGCGATTTCCTTCAGCGTCTGCGCGCGCTCGCGCAGCGCGACGACGAGATCCGCGGGCTTCGGGCCCTTCGACAGGTCGTAGCCCGCAGCATGCAGGTGCCACTCGAGGTGCTTCGCGACGTCCGCCGGGTCGTCCGACTTCAGGTACTGCTGGTTGAGCCAGCCGAGCTTGGCCGGATCCAGCCGCGAGGCCTTGGCGTTGACGTCCTTGAGGTCGAACAGCGCCTGCATCTCGGCGATCGTGAAGATCTCCTGGTCGCCGTGCGACCAGCCCAGCCGCACCAGGTAGTTGAGCAGCGCGTGCGGCAGGTAACCGGCGTCGCGGTACTGCATGACGTCGGCCGCGCCGGTGCGCTTGCTGAGCTTGGCGCCGTGTTCGTCGAGGATCATCGGCAGGTGCGCGAACGCGGGCACGTCCGCGCCGAGCGCCTTGTAGATGTTGATCTGCCGCGGCGTGTTGTTGACGTGGTCGTCGCCGCGCACCACGTCGGTGATGCGCATGTCGATGT
>JBDZUW010000146.1:0-3627 GCA_040255375.1 Luteimonas sp.
TGCCCCGGTTCGCAGGCTGGCCAGACCATCGGTCCGGACGGCTGCCCGGTGCCGGTCTCGATCGACCTGAAGGGCGTCAACTTCGACTTCGACAAGTCCACGCTGCGTCCGGACGCGGTGGCCATCCTGAACGAGGCCATCGAGATCCTGAAGCGCTATCCGGACCTGAAGGTCGAGGTCGCCGGCCACACCGACTCGATCGGCACCGACGCCTACAACCAGGGCCTGTCCGAGCGCCGCGCCAAGGCGGTGTACGACTACCTGACCGGCAACGGCATCGACGCTTCGCGCCTGGTCGGCCCGAACGGCTACGGCGAGAGCCGTCCGATCGCGCCGAACACCAACCCGGATGGTTCCGACAATCCGGAAGGCCGTGCGCAGAACCGCCGCACCGAGCTGAACGTCCAGAACTGAGGACGTCGTAGAGCCGACCCATGGTCGGCTCCACGCAACACCCGAAGCCCGGCCCAGTGCCGGGCTTCGTTTTTTCGTCGCATCCCCCTACACTCGAACGGTCGGGAAGAGAGGGCGGAACATGCGCAAGACAACGGCGGTACTCCTGCTGGCCCTGTGCGGCAGCGGGAACGCGGTCGCGGCGGTGAGCTGCCCGACGCCACAGCAGCAGCCGGTGCGGGAGGCGCTGGTCGCCCCGGTCGCCGCGGAACTGGCGGCCGCGCGTGCGCCGCTCGGCTCGCCCGCCAGCGTGCTCGCGCAGGCCTGGGACGAGTCGCAATCGCTCGAGCAGGTGCTGCTGCGCATCCGCATCGAAGCCTGCCGCGACGTCGCCATCGCGACCCCCGCGCCGGGCGCCGTGAGCGCGGACGATCCGGCGGCCTACAAGCCGCGCACCCAGTACGACAACACGCCCTGGCGCTTCAACATGAACCAGAACGGCCGCAACATGACCGCCGACGAGTTCAGCGCCTGGATGAAGTCGCGCGGCGTGCGCGTGGCGCGCGGATCCGCGCCCGTGGCCGCGGCACCGGCCGCCGCCACTCCCGCGACCGACGCCGCCGCGCCCTCTGACTGAGCGGCACGCTCCACGCCACGGGCTCGCGCGCACGCTGTCGCGCAGCGGCGCGTGCTCGCGCAGCGTCGCCGCGGGCTGGATCGCCGCCGGCCGCGTCGCGGTCGACGGACGCGTGGTGCGCGACCCCGAACGCCCCGTCGCACCGGGCGCGCGCATCGCGATCGACGGCGCGCCGCTGCATGCCGCGGCGCCCGTCCATCTGGCGCTGAACAAGCCGCGCGGCCTCGTCACCACCGCCAGCGACGAACAAGGCCGCGACACGGTCTATCGCTGCTTCGACGGCGCGGGCCTGCCGTGGATCGCGCCGGTGGGGCGGCTCGACAAGGCCAGCGAGGGATTGCTGCTCTTCAGCAACGATCCGGCCTGGGCCGCCCGCATCACCGACCCGGCGACCGGGCCGGACAAGACCTACCACGTGCAGGTGGACACGATTCCCGACGCGGCGCTGCTGCAGGCGCTCGTACGCGGCGTGGACGGCGGCCGCGACGGAGAGGGCGAGGGGCCGTTGCGCGCGAAGTCGGCGACGCTGCTGCGCGAGGGCACGCGCAACGCATGGCTGGAGATCGTGCTCGACGAAGGCCGCAACCGCCAGATCCGGCGCCTGCTCGAAGCCTTCGGCATCGGCGTCCTGCGCCTCGTGCGCACCGCCATCGGCGATGTCCCCCTCGGCGACCTCGCCAAAGGCGCCTGGCGCCCCCTCACCCCCGCCGAGATCCTCCACCTCGCCGGCCGCGAAGACAAAAAGCTTTAGCCACAGATTTCACAGATTGAAAAGGATTGGTTCCTGGCAAGGGGCGCGTCCCGCCTGGAACCAATCCTTTTCAATCTGTGTGATCTGTGGCTGAAAAAAGCTAGGGGATGACGCGGAGCTCGCGGCCGATGCGGGTGAAGGCGTCGATGGCGCGGTCGAGGTGCTCGCGGGTATGCGCCGCGGAGATCTGGGTGCGGATCCGCGCCTGGCCCTGCGGCACCACCGGGAAGAAGAAGCCGATCGCGTAGATGCCTTCCTCCAGCAGCCGCTCGGCGAAGCGCTGCGCCAGCGGCGCGTCGTACAGCATCACCGGGCAGATCGGGTGCACGCCCGGCTTGATGTCGAAGCCCGCCGCGCCCATGCGCTCGCGGAAATGCGCGGTGTTCGCCGCGAGCCGCTCGCGCAGCTCGCCCGCGCCGGCCAGCATCTCGAAGGCCTTGATCCCGGCGGCCACGACGTGCGGCGGCAGCGAGTTCGAGAACAGGTAGGGGCGCGAGCGCTGCCGCAGCAGCTCGACCACTTCGCGCTTCGCGGTGGTGAAGCCGCCGAGGGCGCCGCCCATCGCCTTGCCGAGCGTGCCGGTGAAGATGTCGATGCGGTCCATCACGCCCTTGACCTCGGCCGAGCCGCGGCCGGTGGCGCCGAGGAAGCCGGTGGCATGGCATTCGTCGATGTGCACCAGCGCGCCGTACTGCTTCGCCAGCCGCGTGATCTCGTCCAGCGGGGCGATGAAACCGTCCATCGAGAACACGCCGTCGGTGGTCACCAGGATCTGCTTCGCGCCGTCGGCCCGGGCCTGCCGGAGCTGCTTCTCCAGGTCGGCCATGTCGCAGTTGGCGTAGCGGTAGCGCTTCGCCTTGCACAGGCGCACGCCGTCGATGATCGAGGCGTGGTTGAGCGCGTCGCTGATCACCGCGTCCTCTTCGCCCAGCAGCGGCTCGAACAGGCCGCCGTTGGCATCGAAGCAGGCGGCGTAGAGGATCGTGTCCTCGGTGCCGAAGAAGCGCGCGATCGTGGCCTCGAGCTGCTTGTGCAGGTCCTGGGTGCCGCAGATGAAGCGCACCGAGGCCATGCCGAAGCCGTGCGTGTCCAGCGCGTCCTTCGCCGCGGCGATCATCGCCGGGTGGTCGGCGAGGCCGAGGTAGTTGTTGGCGCAGAAGTTCAGCACCGTCCGCCCGTCGGCCAGGGTGATCTCGGCGGCCTGCGGGCTGGTGATGACGCGCTCGGACTTGAACAGCCCCGCGGCGCGGATCTCGTCCAGCGTGCCGGCGTAACGGTCGGTGAGGGACATCGCGACTCCTTCCTTGATTCCAGCCAGCCTCAGTTCCAGCTCAGCACGACCTTGCCGCACTTGCCCGCTTCCATCAGGTCGAAGCCTTCCTGGAAGCGCTCGATCGGCAGCTGGTGGGTGAGCACCTTGCCGAGCGGGAAGCCGCTGAGCACGAGCTGCGTCATCTTGTACCAGGTCTCGTACATCTTCCGGCCGTAGATGCCCTGCAGGGTCAGGCCCTTGAAGATCACCTTGTCCCAGTCGATCCCGGCGCCCTTCGGCTGGATGCCGAGCATCGCGATCTTGCCGCCGTGGTACATGCAGTCGAGCATGTCGTTGAAGGCGCGCGGGTTGCCGCTCATCTCCAGGCCGACGTCGAAGCCTTCCATGTGCAGGTCGGCCATCACGTCCTTGAGCGAGGTGTCCGCGACGTTGACCACGCGCGTGGCGCCCATGTCGGCGGCGAGCTTCAGGCGGTAGTCGTTGACGTCGGTGACGACGACGTTGCGCGCGCCGACGAACTTGCAGATGCCGGCGGCGATGATGCCGATCGGGCCGGCGCCGGTGATCAGCACG
>JBDZUW010000147.1:0-3611 GCA_040255375.1 Luteimonas sp.
GATCAGGGGCCGGTGGCGACGGGGCGCGCGGGGTCGCTGATCCAGCCGCTCCAGGAGCCGGTGAACAGCGTCGCCCCGCGCAGGCCCGCGTGCTCGAGCGCGAGCAGGTGGTGGCACGCGGTGACGCCGCTGCCGCACATCGCGACGAGATGCACGGGGTCGCGGCCTTCCAGCGCGGCCTCGAATTCGCGGCGCAGCGCTTCGGGCGACTTGAAGCGCCCGTCGGCGAGGTTTTCCGCATACGGGCGGTTGCGCGCGCCCGGCACGTGGCCCGCCACGGGGTCGAGCGGCTCGATCTCGCCGCGGAAGCGCGGCGCGGCGCGCGCGTCGAGCAGCAGGTCGCCCGCGTCCAGGCGCGCCTGCACCGCGCCCGCGTCGAGCAGCCGCGCGCGATCGAATGCATCGGCCGCGTAGCGCACGGGCGCGGGGTGCGGCACGCGCGCGTCCACCGGCAGGCCGAGTTGCGTCCATCGCGCCCAGCCGCCATCGAGCACCGCGACCCGTTCGTGGCCGAGCACGCGCAACATGAACCACAGCCGCGCGGCGAACGCGCCGTCGCCGTCGTCGTACGCGACCACCTGCGTGTCGCGCGCGATCCCCCACGCGCCGAGGCGCGCGACGAAATCGGCCGCGTCGGGCCAGGGATGGCGGCCCTGCCCGTGCTTGCGGTGGTCCGACAGGTCGGTCTCGAGCTCGACCCGGATCGCACCGGGAATATGCGACTCCGCGTAGAGGCGCGGGCCGGCGCTGCGGTCGGCGAGCGACACGCGGCAATCGGCGACGACGAGTCCGGGCTCGCCGAGCTTCGCGCCGAGGGTTTCGGCCTGCACCAGGGTGTTCCATCCGTCCATCACGCACGCTCCAGGCGTTGCCGCAGGTTGAGCAGGATCGAAGCGGTCGCGCCCCAGATCCGCAGGCGCGGCTGCCCGCGGTCGGCGAATTCGAGCACCATGCGCTCGCTGCCCTGCCATTGCAGGGGCACGCGGCGCAGGTTCGCTTCGGCCATCAGGAATTCGAGCGGCACCTCGAAGACTTTGTCGACCTCGCGCGGATCGGGCCGCGGCCGGTAGTCGGGCGCGACCGCGGCGACCAGCGGCTGCACGAGGAAACCGGTGACCGTGGCCAGCGGATCGAGCCAGCCCAGCGGCGACAGCTGCGCCGGCGCGAGCCCGATCTCCTCGCCCGTCTCGCGGATGGCGGCCGCCTGGGCGTCGCGGTCGGCAGGGTCGATGCGGCCGCCGGGGAAACTCACCTGCCCCGCATGCAGGCGCAAGGCGTCGGTGCGCCGCGTCAGCAGCACCTGCATGCCTTCCTCGCGCGGCACGAGGCCGACCAGCACCGCTGCCGGCACCGGCGCGAGTCCAGGCAGCAGCTGCGAGACCTCGTCGAGGTTCCAGGCGGGGCCCGCGGGCATCGTCGCGACCGGGTGCAGCGCGGCGGCGATGCGCTGCAGCGCGCCGGACCGCGGCATGGCGGGCAGGCCCATCAGCCTTCGCCGCGCGCGTCCAGGCGCTCCATCACGCGCAGGCGCGCCTCGTCGTCCATCGCGGGCCAGGCCGCGATCTCCGCGCCGCTGCGGCGGCAACCCGCGCACAGTCCGTCGGCATCGAGCTCGCATACGCCCACGCAGGGGCTGAGCACGACGCGTTGCCTGGGGAATCCGGCGGGGAACATGCCGCCCAATATAGCAACGCCGGCACTGGGCCGGCGTCGCGTCTGCACGTGCGTGGCGGCGTCGCTTACTTGACGCTGACCAGCTTGATCTCGAACTGCACGGCCACGTTCGGCGGGAACGGGCTGCGCGGATCGTTGCCGAACGCCTTCTCCGGCGGCAGCACGATCTCCCACTTGGAGCCCTGCGGCATCATCAGCAGCACTTCGCGGATCGCCGGCATCTCGATCTCGCTCAGCTTGGTGGCCGCCATCTTCTGCGCGGCCGGCGCCGGCGTCGGCTGCTGGCCCCACGGATACGGGCCGGACACTTCCAGCTCGATGGTGCTGCCCTGGGTCGGCTTCGCGCCGGTGCCGGTCTCGATGACGCGGTACTGCACGCCGTCGGCGAGCGTCTTCACGCCGGCCTTGGCCTTGTTCTGCGCCAGGTAGCCGTCGCTCTTGGTCTTGTTCTCGGCGGCGGCCTTGTCGAAGGCGGCCTTGGCCTTGGCCTGCAGGCGCTGCTGCATCGCCTGGTAGGCCTCGCGCATCTGGTCGACGGGAACCGCCGGATCCTTGCGCGCGTAGCCGTCCTGGAGCGCCTTGGTCATGGTCGCGAGGTCCAGGGCTTCGCCGCTCTCGATCGTCTCGCGGCCCAGCTGGTAGCCGAGGGCGTAGCTGAGCTTGCCCTTCGCGGAAGTGGTGTCCTGCGCGCTCGCCAGGCCGGTGGCGGCCAGGGTCAGTGCCGCGAGGGTGGTCGCGGCCAGCAGGCGCGTTTGCATAAAGCGCAACTTCATTCGGTGGAACCTCCGGGATGGGCACGCGCCCCATGATCCTCATGGGGCGCGCTAGGATAACGGCCGCAGGGCTTAACTGCCACTGACGTCCCCCTTCCGACCCCGGCCGCGGCGCCGAGTTCCGCACCCGGCCCGGCCCCACGCGAGACGACCCCACGCGATGACCGATCCCGTCCTCCTCAGTACCGACCGCGGCGCCGTCCGCGTGCTCACCGTCAACCGTCCCGACAAGCTGAACGCGCTGGACATGGCCACCCTGGACGCGCTCCAGGCCGCCTTCGACGCCGCGGCGGCGGACCCGGGCGTCCGCGTGGTGGTGCTGACGGGTGCCGGCCCGAAAGCCTTCGTGGCCGGCGCCGACATCGCGCAGATGAACGCCCTCAGCCCCGCCGAGGGCCGCGATTTCGCCCTGCGCGGCCAGCGCATGATGCGCACGGTCGAGACGCTCCCCAAGCCGGTCATCGCGATGGTCAACGGCTTCGCGCTCGGCGGCGGCCTGGAACTGGCGATGTGCTGCCACCTGCGCATCGCCGCCGACACGGCGAAGATGGGGCAGCCGGAGGTCAACCTCGGCCTGATCCCGGGCTTCGGCGGCACGCAGCGCCTGCTGCGCCTGGCCGGCCGCGCCGCGACGCTGGAACTGTGCCTGACCGGCGCCCCCGTCGACGCGGCGCGCGCCCTGCAGCTGGGCATCGTCAACCGCATCGCGCCGGCGGCGGAGCTCGAGGCGCAGGCGATGGCGCTCGCGGAGCAGCTCGCCGCGTCGGCGCCGCTCGCGTTGCGCGGCGTGCTCGACTGCGTCAACTTCGGCGGCGAATGCGGCATCGGCGAAGGCCTGGCCTACGAGGCCGCGCAGTTCGGCCTCATGTTCGCCACCGAGGACATGCGCGAAGGCACCGGCGCGTTCCTGGCGCGGCGCAAGCCGGAATTCCGCGGGCGTTGAGCGACGCCGCCTGCCCCTGCTGCGGCTGCGCCGCGCCGGGCGCCTCGCAGGCGCACGCGATCGCGGCGGCCCTGCGCGAGGGCGACCTGGACGCCGCGATGACGCTCGGCCTGCTGGACGCGGACGCGGGTTGCGCGGCCTGTGCGCCGGCCTGCCGCGCGCAGGTGGACGCCGCGCGCGCCGCACGGCAGCAGGCGCTCGCTGCACGCGAACGCCATCGC